>JAXMIV010000307.1:0-10221 GCA_034377045.1 Prosthecobacter sp.
CTCATAGGAGGCGGATACGCCGCGTGCAAAAGCTCCTGCACCGACATTGCGAGGGCTTCTAACTTAGCCGTCAGAAAATCCGATCTCGCCTGCTTGGCCGTGGTGATCCGCGTCAGAGTGAATAGGACCAGGGACATTGCAGCGGCGATGAGGGCAGTTTCCATAGCTGAAACAAATGGCTTTTGCCTTTCAAGCAAATGAATTGAGAGCACCATGCTCCCGATTGTGCTCGGTACATGCTGACCGGGACCGATGGGTCCGTGCTATGTTCAACGGCAAAACCGTAGACATCCATTTGCCGGTGATCTTGTGGGTCCTATGCAGACTTAACCCTTGCCATATCACCTATCCGTGATTTCCGTTACAATGATGCCTTCCTGCTTCCAGTAATCCAGGAGATACTCGAAGTAGCCATCGACCGGCTGGGGTCCACTTATCTTCATAAGTTCTTCCCCGAACTGCGTCATTGCCACCATGCCGGTTCCTAGCGTGAAATCGTCTTCAGTCGCTGGCTTTTGGACTTCCGCGCTCCTTCCAAAATAGGAAAAGGGAACTGGGTCCGGCAGCCGTCTTTGATAAAATCCTACGGTGTCGATGGTAATTAGCCCAAATGCCTCCATGCGCTGGATCACCTCATACGGAAGGTTTGCGTCCATAAAATCGGACTGCCCTAGGTCAAAGACGAGTACCGTTGGGCGGCCGCAAAAAATCGGTACGAAGCAGGACATCTTCGTGAAGTCCTCAGCATCCCTCGCCCCAAATTCCGACAGGATGTTGAGCGTCCGCTTTGAAAAGCTACCCGGAGCGTTAGCTTCCCCTGCTAGGATTCGCGCCCACACCCCCTGCATGTCATCCTCCGGCACCCGCTTAACATGATCAGCAAAATTGACCAGCCAGCCTTGCTCTATGGCGGCGGGATTTGCTTTCTCGTTCACGAATGGAAGTGATTTATCAACGACGGCCTCAAGTCGACCCTGACGCTCCGTCTCCTCCAAAAGGAGGCGGTGAGCCGCCCTATTGCGAAGCGCAGCTACTTGTACGTCTTTCGCAGCACGGATGAGATCCGCTTCGGCCTCAGCTTTGGCTGCCCGCACCGTTTGCCAAGGCAGGCACACGCCACAAATCGCGCTCGACAATTTCTCAATCAGAAGCGAACAAGGCTTTGATAGTCCACCGAGATCCCCGAGGTGAATGAGTGAACTTGGCGTCTCTTCTGGCATGGGCTGACATCCAAGTCAGAATCACGCACAGTCAATTGCTTTCTAGTGTAGGCGTCGTGATTGACACCTGCCGCCTCACATTACTGAAGAATATCCGGGCAGATCTTGGCCAAAACGTAGCAGTCAGCTTGACAAGGTCTTTGCATGTTCGTCCCACAGTAATGGATGGCCGGCCGCCAACCGGTTGTTACATGATCTCCGCGTAGAAGCGTTATGCCCTTTCCGGTTGTTGATTCAAACCCAAAGGCACGTGTGGACCTGAACCCACCAAATCGTGGAAAAACCTTTCCCGGCGATATCCCCCATCTCCTCCGCCACTTTCCCCTTGCTTTTCCCCTGGTTATTCCCCCCGGTACTCAAGGTTTTGAACCGCCCATTTCGCCATACCATCACCCCGTCTTTCCAACGCCCCTGACAATCCGCTGCGCGGCCGCGAACTCTCCGGGGATCGCGGGCAGAAACCCATCTCCCCATTCCTTTGCCACCCATTCCTTTGCCCCAAATCATTAAACCCGGCTTTCCGCCAGTCCCCATGGGGATCGATGGGGACAAAATGGGGACCCCAAATCCCCAGCCTAACTCCCTGATCCTCAGGCGACTAACCTCGAAATCCCCAAATGGGGACAAAAAACAAAATCGTCCCCATCGCCCCAAAATCTGAAGACCGCCCACCGTCCACCGCCTACCGCCCCGGCCCCCCGCCCCATGCCCCCCTACATCGTCACCATCGGCCTTGAAGTTCACGCGCAGCTCACCACGCGCAGCAAAATGTTTTGCGCCTGCCCGGTCGAGTTCGGCGCGGAGCCGAATACCCACACCTGTCCCACCTGCCTGGGTCTGCCGGGTGCTCTGCCGGTGCTCAATGAAGGCGCCATCGAAAAGACCATCCTCACCGGCTTGATGCTCGGTTGCGCCACCCCGCCCGTGGTGAATTGGGACCGCAAAAACTACTTCTACCCGGACATGCCGAAGAACTACCAGATCACCCAGTACGCCATGCCCCTCTGCCTCGGCGGTGGCGTGCCGCTGTATGAGCTGGCCTACCCAAAAGATGCGCAAAAGACCATCAAAAATCCGGGCAAGGTCGTGAAGCTGACGCGCATCCATCTTGAGGAGGATGTCGCCAAGTCCACCCATCACGAAAAATTTTCCACCATCGACTTCAACCGCGCAGGCACACCGTTGATGGAAATCGTCAGCGACCCGGATCTCGACAGCGCCGAGGAAGTCGTCGCCTACCTCGGCAGCCTGCGCCAGATCCTCATCTACGGCGGCGTCAGTGATGCCGACATGGAGAAGGGCCAAATGCGTTGCGACGTGAACATCTCCGTCCGCCCCGAAGGCCAGGCCGAACTCGGCGTCAAAATCGAGCTCAAGAACCTCAACTCCATCTCCGCCATCCGCCGCGCCATCAAGTACGAGACCGAGCGGCAGATCGACTGCGTCCGCCGTGGCGAAAAGCTCAAACAAAGCACCCGCCGTTGGGATGATGACTTGGGCGTCACCGATGACATGCGCAGCAAGGAAGATGCGCACGACTACCGCTACTTCCCCGATCCCGATCTCCTGCCCGTGCGCACCGCCGCCCTCGTGGAGCGCGTCCGGCCGCAAGTCCCCGAACTGCCCCACGATAAGCGCGCCCGCTTTGAGCGCGACTACGGCTGCAGCGCCTACGATGCCAGTGTCCTCTCCAGTGAGAAAGCCCTGGCTTCCTGGTATGAAGCCGCCGTCGCCGCCGATGCAAAGGTGCCCGCGAAAAAGATCGCGAATTGGGTCATCAATGACCTCCTCGGCGCCCTCAACAACGCTTCCTTGTCCATCGGCGAATGCCCTGTGCAACCCGCCGCGCTCAATGAGCTCGCCGCCGCCATCGAGACCGGCAAAATCTCCAATAACCAGGCCAAGGAAGTCTTCGCCGGCATGTTCGAAACCGGCAAAGGCGCCGCCGAAATCATCAAGGCCCGCGGCTTTGAACAAGTCAGCGATACCGGCGCCCTCGAAGCCATGGTCGATCAGGTTATAGATGCCAACCCGGCTAAAGTGGAGGAGGTTATGGGTGGCAACGACAAAGCCTTGAATTGGTTTACTGGGCAAGTAATGAAACTCTCCGGTGGCAAGGCCAATCCCAAGGTTGTGACCGAACTTGTTCGCAGCAAGATAGATCAGTCAATGCAGGAGAGAGCGAGCAATGAGGAAAAACCGACATAGAGATAGAACTCACATAGCTAGCTCGTGCGATGTCATAAGAAATCTCTGCGTCCTCTGCCCCTTTGCCCCTCTGCGGCTAAAAATACTCTCACCCCTGACCACCCCTCGCCGCAGATGCCCGCCTACATCCACCACATCGCCACGCGCGCGCCCGCCTGTGTCTACAGCCAAGCCTATACGCGCGACCGTCTTAAAGGCTGGGCCAAAGATGAGCGCACGCGGCGTCTCATCCACGCCATTTACAATCGCAGCGGCATCGACACTCGTCACAGCGCCTGCGCTGATTTCATCGAGGGTGCCGAGCCCAAACTCTTCCGCACCAACCCGGACGGCTCCCTCGTTTCCCCCAGCACCGGCAAAAGAAATGCGTTCTACGCATCCGAGTCCCGCAAGCTGGCCGTCGATCTCACCCGGCAGGCGCTCGCGTCGGCGGAGGGCTTCTCCGCGCAGGACATCACTCATATCATCTTCGCGTCCTGCACCGGCTTTTCCAATCCCGGGCCGGATTATCACATCATTCGTGAACTCGGCCTGCGTGAAGATGTGCAACGTTATACCCTGGGCTTCATGGGCTGCTATGCCGCCTTTCCATCCTTGCGCATGGCGGCCCAATTCTGCGCCGCTGACCCCCAGGCCGTCGTGCTGGTGATCTGCCTCGAATTGTGCAGCCTGCATCTCCAAATCAATGACAATCCTGACAGCATCCTGGCCAACTCCCTGTTTGCCGATGGCGCGAGTGCGGCACTGGTCAGTGCCCGCGCACCCCAACCGCACAAGCCGGCCTATCGCCTTTGCGGCTTCGAGTCCGCCCTGGTCCCTTCCAGTGAATCCGACATGGCCTGGGACATTGGCGACGAGGGCTTCAACATTGTCTTATCCAGTTATGTGCCCGAACTTATCGGCGCAAATATCAGCCCTCTCATCACGGCCATCCTCCAACGTCGTGAAATGGGACTGCACTCGATCGAGGAATGGGCCGTGCATCCCGGTGGACGGGCGATTCTCGACAAAGTCCAGCACAGCCTTGGATTACCGCCGGACGCTCTAGACGCTTCCCGCGCCGTGCTGCGCGACTACGGCAACATGAGCAGCGCCACCATCCTGTTTGTGCTCAAGGAACTGTTCGATTCCGCCGACACCGATCGTGCCATGACCTGCGCCATGGCCTTCGGTCCCGGCCTCACGGTGGAGACCGCGATCCTCGAACGCATCGGCCGCACCGTGCCGTCATTGCCGGTGGAGCGCGAGATGGGAGCCGCCATGGCCTAACCATGATTGCCTCTGATTCTTCGGCAAAGGCGTACGATGTGATCCTCGTCGGCGCCGGTCCTGTGGGACTCCTCCTTGGCAATCTCCTCGGTCAATACGGCATGCGCGTCCTGCTGCTGGAGCGCAGCCTCGCACCCCCCAGCCATTCCCAGGCCATCGGCATCACGCCGCCGTCGCTGCAAATCCTCGCCCTCCTCGATCTCGACAAACCTTTCCTCCAACTCGGCATTCCCATTCGCGACTGCCATGTGCATGGCCACACCGGTTACCTGGGTTGCGCGTCATTTCGCCACCTCGGCGGCGCCTATCCATTGATTCTATCGCTGCCTCAGCAGATCACCATGCGCTTGCTTGAAGAAAACCTGCTGCGCTATCCCACCGTCGAAATCCGCCGCGGCATGGAGGTCCGTGGCCTTCGCCACGAAGCCAGTCAGGTCATTGTCGAAACCCAAGACACAAACTTCGCCGCCTCTTACGCTGTCGGTTGCGATGGCTGCCACAGCCACGTGCGCGATCTCTTGCGGGTGCCCTCCAGGACCCATCACTACGGCCGCCATTTTCTCATGGGAGATTTTTTGGATAAAAACCAGCTAGGCCGCGAGGCGCAACTTTTCTTCATGCCAGAAGGCGCGGTGGAAAGCTTTCCGTTGCCTGACGCGCGCCGCCGCTGGATTGTGCAAACCCCTTCGCGCATGACCGATCCTCCCCCTGGCATCATCAGCCGGCTGGTGCGCGAACGTTGCGGCTTCGATCTTCCGGCGGCGGATCAATTCAACCAAAGCGCCTTTTCCCCCTGGCGTTTGGATTGCCGGCGCATCCATCACGATCGCGTCATCTTATGCGGCGATGCCGCGCACGTCATGAGCCCCATCGGCGGGCAAGGCATGAATACCGGCTTTGCCGATGCCGAATTCGCGGCGGCCATGCTGCATGCCATCCTTCAAAAGGGTGATGCGCCCGCCCCGTGGTTGCGCCACTACGATCGCTGCCGCCGCACCGCCGGCCGCATCGCCGCGAATCGCGCCGCGCGTGGCATGTGGATCGGCACCTGGCTCGGCGCTCCGGCCAGCCTGCTGCGCGATTTCATCCTGCGTTTCTGCATCTTCCGCGGACCTTTGGCGCCGCATCTCGGCCCCTGGTTCGCCATGCTGTCCCTGCCCTACAACCGCCTCCAAAAGTCCCAATGGGCCACGACTCGCCTCCGCGAGCTCAGCCAGACATGATCCAGCGCATCATCCAGCCTGAACTGTTGGAGACCCTGGCCAACGAAGATCCCGATGCCGTTCTCGGCCGCCGGGACTTGCGGATCGTCAATCTCGTGATGGGCAATCACCGCTGGATCACGCGCGTGCTCCGCCGCCACTACCGGCCCGGCTGGCGCATCACCGAACTCGGCGCCGGTGATGGAGCCCTGTCCATGCACCTTTGCCGCTCCAAGCTCTGCCGCGCGGAGGATCTGCACGCCTTCGACCTCGTCGGCCGTCCGGCCCACTGGCCGCCTCAGGCGCAGTGGACTCAGGGAGATTTGCTGGAACAACCACTTCCCCATTCCGAGGTGCTGGTGGTCAATCTCCTCCTCCACCAATTTCAAGATGCCCAACTCCGGCGCCTCGGCAGCCGAATTCCCCCGACGACCCGCCTCATCGTCGCCGCCGAACCTGCCCGCTCGCCCGCCCACGCCGTACTCGGCCGCCTGCTCTGCGCCGCCGCCCGATTTCACCCCATCACCCGCCACGACATGCAGGTCAGCATCCGCGCCGGTTTCCGTCATGATGAGCTCGCCAAAGCCCTGGCGCTGGAACCCGGTTGGACCACGTCGAGCGCCACCACCCCCTTTGGCGCCTACCACTTCGTGGCTTTCAGATAAAGGCACCGCGCCCCTTAGCGGAACCACCCACGCAATCTGTCAAAAATACTGGGCAGAGGCGAACGCCGAGGCCGCTCATAGCCAATCGCCGGCATGACTCCCGCGTGATCGCCATTGCAGAAATTCTGCGGCACAAGCTCGTAGGGCAGATCGTCGCCATACGCCGTGCCTGCCGCCTGGCACGCGCCTGTGGCCAGCATGCTGCTGGCCCGGCAAAGCGCCACTTGCGTCACCGGCACCTCGACTCGCTTCGCTCCCGGGACATACCCCAGCTCGATCGCCTTCTTCATCACGTCCGTCCAGATGGGAATCGCCAGCCTGCTGCCATAACCTTCGGAAATGATGGTTTCGGGCTTGTCCAATCCGACCCACACACCGCAGGTGAGCCGGTCCGTATAGCCCGCAAACCAGGCGTCTTTGTAGTCGTTGGTCGTGCCCGTCTTGCCGCCGCCGGGTTCTTTAAACTTGTACTGACTGCGCACCGTCGCCGCCGTGCCGCGGTCCATCACCTCAGCCAAAATTCGCCGCATCAGATAGGCCACGCCCGGGGTCACCACTTCCACCTCCAGCACATTGGTGGCGTAAAGAATGTTGCCGGCCTTGTCGGTGATCTTGTCGATCAGAAACGGACGCCGGCGGATTCCCTGATTGGGAAAGATGGAGAAAGCGCTCGTCAGCTCACGCGGATTGCCGCCGAGGTTGCCAATGAAGATCTGCGGTGTGCGCTCAGCGTGGCCCCCGATGCCCGCATCTCCCAGCAGTTGCAGCACACGATCCATGCCCGCATAATTGCCGACGCGAATGGTCATGGTGTTGCGGCTCTGCACCAGGCCGGTGGTCAGCGTTTGCTGGCCGAGGAATTTGCCGTCCGAATTCTGCGGATTCCAACCGGCGCCCGCGCCTTCGATTTCACCTGGCTGCAAGGGCGCGTCCTCCACAAAGGAACCCGGCAGAAACCCGCGCGTGAGCCCCGCCGCATAGACAAAAGGCTTCACGGTCGAACCGATTTGCCGCTCACCCTGGATGGCGCGGTTGTATTTGCTCTGCTGGTAATCGCGGCCCCCCACCAGCGCCAGGATGCCGCCCGTCTCATTGTCCAGAATCGTCACCGCTCCCTGAAGATAAGGCGTGGAAGGCACCTCCAGCACACCATCCCAGGTGAGGTCAAAGGCCGCCTTGGTGATGTGCTTGTAGCCGCTCAGTTTTTCGACTGCGCTCAACCGCTTTTCCACCGCTTCGTCGGCGGCGGTTTGCAGTTCTTTGCTCAGCGTCGTGAAAACCTGCAGACCACCGTCCTCGATCTCGTGGCCTTCCAGAATCAGGTCCAGATCCCGCCGCACCGCATCCAGCGCATAACCCCCCTGGCTTTGGAAGACCGGTTGCGCATGCAGGGCGATGTCCGCATAGCGTCCCGCGAGTTCTTCCTCCTTGGTGATGACCTTCGTCTGCACCATGCGCTTCAGCACATCGTCCCGTTCCCTGATCGCACCGTCGAAGTTGCGAAACGGAGAGAACCGCACCGGGCTGCGAATGATCCCCGCGATCAGGGCGCCTTCACTGAGGGTGAGTTGGGAAGCATGCTTGCCCAAATACACTTGGCTGGCGCGCTGGATGCCGTAAAGGTTGGTGCCAAAGAAGATGCGATTGACGTAGTGTTCGAGGATCTGATCCTTGGTCCACGCCTTCTCAATCCGCCGGGCCAGCATCATTTCCAGAAGCTTGCGATGGAAGCTGCGGTCGTTGAGGTCCGGATAACTGTTGCGCGCCAACTGCATGGTGATCGTGCTGGCGCCCTGGACGACTTTCCGGTCCTTGATATTCCGCAACAGGGCCCGCCCCACCCCAATGTAGTCGATGCCGTGATGCTGGTAGAACCGCGAGTCTTCGCGGGCCAGCAGCGCTTTGATGAACCACGGCGAAACCTGATTGAGCGGCACCACGATGCGGTTCTCCCCATGCATGCGTCCGAGCACCTCGCCCCGCGCATCCAGGACCACCGTGCGCTCAGGCATCTTCCCCAGTTGAGTCAAGTCATAGCGTTTGGCCATCTGGCTGTAGGCCCCGATGACCACGGCGACAGTCACCACACTCATGATCGTGCCGCCGATCAACACCCGCAGTGAAACCATTTTCCACCACTCCCACCGAGTAGCCGGACGATGAGGACGGCGGCGTTCAGCGGGGGCAGGTTTTTTCATGGAAGCAGCGGAGTCTTCGACGCAAAAGGCGCCGAATCATTGCAAAATGGTCAACTTTCCTCAGAAACAGATCGGTTCTTGCGCAACCACCGCGTGCCCCAGGCCACGCTCCACTGGAACTTACGCGCATGTTCGCGGATCAGGAAAGGCAGATCGATCTCCAGCGCCAGATCAAAGTGCGGCGAAAGCCGGCTCTGCAACCACTCGCGGGTAGCGCCCGTGGGCCAGTTGCCGCGCGGCGTGAACTCCTCCAGCCAGGTACAAGGCGTTGTCAGCAAAAGCTGCCCACCCGGTTGAACCAGGTCCGGCAGCCGTTCCAGAAGCCGCTGCGGTTCGTTCAGGCGGCACAGCAGATTGGCCGCGTGAACGAGATCAAAGCTGCCCAGATCGTCGCGCAGATGCATGGCGTCCCCCTGCTCAAAAGTCACCCGTTCGCGCGGGCAATCTTGCGGCACATGCGCCACCAAAGCACTCGTGGCGGCCCCTTCATCGACGCGTTCATAGGCCAGTTCTCCGGCTTGGCGCAGCGCCGTGGCGGCGGCAATGAAACTCTGGCTGTAATCGATGCCGATCACTGCGGCGCTATGCTTGGCCAGTTCAAAGGCGGAACGTCCCACCGCGCAGCCAAGGTCCAACGCGCGGCCATTGGCCGGCATCTTGGTCCAGTCCGCCAACTCGGTCACCGTGCGCTCCGCGAAGCCCAGCGCCTCACGCGGACCTTGCGGCCAAGGCAGGATCTCGTCCGGCTGGCCATAGTGAAAGAGCAGGTACTCGTGAACCAGCCGGGGCGTTTCGTAAATGTTCATCATTCGCAATTTGGTCTGCGCTGCTCGCCGTTACCCGCTCCACCCCGGCGCAGGCGGAGACGCTTACAATGGAAACGCCTGAGCCTTTTCGTCCCCACAGGATCGCGGCTTGAGGAATTTGTCCCTTTTAAGTTTGTATTCCGGTGAGGTCTCCATGACCAATTCCATCTGCGTCACTGTTGCTTTCCTATCGAAATTTGCCGTTTGCAGGCGACTCCAAGCCTCCCCACTGCCGATCTCTTCAGCAATCGCAGTGAGATTCAAGCGCTGCAAAAGATCGACGGTGATTGGGCGCTTGGAGTCCGGGAAGATTAGCGAAGCTAGAAACTGCTGGCAGAGGTGGGAGTTTAAGATTCTTGCGACGAGGTTGGCCTCTTCCTCCTTTTCAAAGGAGAGATAATAACACGCGTCGTCGAAGAAGACAGGTTTATCCCCGACCGGGCCAATCACTTGAAAACGAGCGGAACGGTGAAGGCCGGAAACAGCCACTTTCCACGGAGCAAATGCATAGTCCCCGATGCCGAAGAGGGCAAAAGGCACGCGGCCTTTATAAATGGAACTCTTCCGCGCTTCAAATCGGTCTTTGTGTGTTTGGAGGTATTCCCAGGTACGCGGTGCATTTTGAGCAATAACAGACGTGTCATCGCCAACGA
>JAXMIV010000308.1:0-10722 GCA_034377045.1 Prosthecobacter sp.
GCTTCCCATAGCCGCCGTCAATGATCAGGCTGTGGTTCTTCTTCAGCAGGCCGATCATCGCCGCGACATCGATGCCCTTGTTGTTAGACACGCAGGTCAGCGACTTCGACCGGTAACCTTCCGGCGCGAAAAATTCGAACCCGTGGCGGCGCACCCAGTCATGCACCATGCCGTTGAGCTTGGCATGGCGGGCGTAGCGGTTGTTGATGCCTTCGGCAAAGATCTGGTTGAGCTGATGGCGCAGACCGTAGATCAGCGAGATGCACGGCGTGCTCGGCGTCATGCTCTTCTCCCCGTTTGCGCGAAACTCGATGAAGTCGAAGTAGTAGCCGCGATCCGGAATCGTCGCCGCGCGTGCCATCGCCGCCTCCGAAGCGGTAAAAATCGCCAGTCCGGGCGGCAAGGCGAACGCCTTCTGGCTGCCCGTCAGCAACACGTCCAGCCCAAGTTCATCAAAGTTCACCGGCACGGTCGTGAAACCGGATACCGAATCGACAACGAACATCACCTCCGGATACTTTTTCGTCAGCGCCGCGATGCCATCCAGCGGGCTCAGCACGCCGGTGGAGGTCTCATTGTGAATGAGCGTCACCGCATCGAACTCGCCACTGGCCAGGCGTTTGTCGATCTCCGCCGCCAGGATCGGCTGGCCCCAGGCCACCTTGTACTCCTCGGCAGCCTTGCCGCAGCGTTTGGCGACGTCGAACCACTTGTCCGAAAAAGCGCCATTACAGCAGCTCAGCACCTTCTTCTTCACCAGGTTGCGAATGCAGCCCTCCATGATGCCGAAAGCCGAGGAGGTGCTGAGAAACACCATCTGCTTCGTGCCGAAAAGCTCCTGCAGCTTCGGCTGGATTTCCGCATACAGATCCTGAAAGCCCTTGCCGCGATGGCCGATCATCGGCTGGGACATGGCCGCAAAGGTGGCAGGCGATACTTCGACGGGGCCGGGAATGTAAAGTTTGACGTGGGTGCTCATGGATAGTGTTCGTGCGGACATTCCGCACAGGGGAACCCTACTTTAAAAAGCCCCCGCCCGTGTGCAACCCAAGATGCCATCCACTCGCGATGGATCGGTTACTTCCCTTTCACCATGATTTCCGCCCGAATTCTCAACAGCGCCTCCGGCCGCGCTGGGAGCGCCGCCTCCAAATCTTTCTCCTCCTTCGCCCAATAGGCGGCGTTCAAGCCTGAGCCCAACTGGCCTGACTGAGACGTACCATGGGTCTCCTTCTCATCGACCGCGACCATCCATCGGATGTCGTAATCTGCCTGCTCTCCTCGGGGAAACTCGCCCGCAACCTCCCGAATCGTCAATGCCACGCCGCGCAGATCATCGTCACGGGTCGCCTCAATCTCCAATCCGCACACGCCCTCCATCCTTCCGGAAGCGACCGCCCTCATTAGCTCGGTAATGGACACCGGCGTCAGTAATTTTCCCTTCAACGCGGTAGCCTGTGCCTCTGCCGGCGAACCCGCCCGCGTGGGGATCACCGCCACGGTGGTGATCTTCAGGGCCTGCTCCGGCGGCAGCTCCGGCAGATTACGCTGGGGCACAGGCAGCAGCGGTTTTCCGTGCGTCTTGCGCCAGACATTCGCCGCAGTGATCCTCTCCACATCCCGCCGAAACCGCCCCGCTTTCGTTGAAAAAGCATACGTCGGCGGCGTGATCTGACTCAGGGACCTCAGGGCGAATTCACAGATGCGGGGACAGGAATAACTATAACCATCGCCGCTGCTGCCGGAGAGATACTCGATCTTCGTATCCTCCAAGGCGCGCACCAGCAGCTCTATGGCCGACTCTTTCGCCGACAGTTCGGGTGCCTTCGCTTTCAGGTCCGAAAGCCAATCTGATTTCTCTCGTGGTCTCATAAAGACTCCGAGTCTCGAGACGATATGAAATCGCTGACCTGCCACACGTCCCTCCCAATCCTCCGCCAAGGCCCCTATCGCCCGAGCATCTCCGGTGATGCAGAGCAACTCCACCAAATCATCAAAGCCGTTGGCGCGCTGCGCCTCCGCTTCCTTGGGAAACCGCCGCCACTCTTCCACAAGAAGAGGCACGACCTCCTTGGAGTCTCCTTTCCACAACTGCCGCAGAGCCGCCGCGCGGATCATCACCGTCTTCCCTGCGTTCGCCTCGCGCAGCAGAAAAACTCCCGCGGCATCTGTTTGCAGATCGCCCGCCAATTCCAGGTACTGAATCAGCCGCCAGTCAGAAGCCGCCTTCGCGGCCCCCGCCAATACCGCCTTCTCCACGACCTCGGGATACTTCTTTTGCAGCTTGGTCACCAACGGTCGCGGATCGTCAGTACCCGCCTCGATTGTCTCAATCAAACTTTCCCGCTCACCTTGGTGCTGGAACTTGCCCCACCATTCACGCACCCCGGCCCGCGACGCTTCGGCAGTATCGCCGCGCCGAAAAGTCCGGCCCGCGATCTGGTCCAAGATCTGTAGCGCGCAATCCCCAACCGTCAGCACCTCATGCGAAAAATAAAAACTTCGGCGGCACCGCACGGATCGCGAAAAGCGCTCATCCACCAGCGCCTCGATCAACTGCGGCACCGCCGGATATCCGATGTCGGCGAGACGATGCGCGGCTGATCGCTTCCGATCCACTCCGGCTGGCTCGGGCCACAGGATTGATACCCCCTCACTCATTTGATGAATTGCATGCGTGTCCCGAAGCCGAAAGATCCACTCTCGCACCTGCGCTTCGACTGGCAGCTTGGCCAATTCTTCATCGGTGATTGCTGGATGAGCGGCATCCTCCGCCACCATTTTCTCCAACATTGCCACCGTCTTCTTCGCCCGCTCCAAATGGGCGCTGCCCGGATACAGGCGCACAAAATGCCTAAAATGCTCCAGCAACTCCGTTCGCGGCGCCAGTTCCCTCAGAGCGGCATAAAGAGCATAGGGCCGCCGCGAGAACCCTTTGCCGCCAAATCTGACCACCGCATCCCACATCGCTTGGTGGCTGATCTGGCGCTCGATCTCCTGCCGCATCGTCCTCTCTCCCGCATCATTGGCAAAGCGTTGAATCTCCAGTTTCTGGGCTTCTTCAAAAAGGCCTCCCGCAAGTGCAATCTCCCCCTTTCGCCAGCACGCATAAGCCAGGAAAAATACCTCCGCCTTCTGGTCCAGCAGAGCGCCAAACCGGCTCCGATACTCCTTCGGTGCCGTCCGCAATGCCTCCATCTGCCCCCGCGCATAATCCACGAAGGATCGCTCTGCATACCTCACCGGCAGAAACATTTTCGCCGCCGCCGGATCATCTCCGGGCAATTCTCCCTGCACCAGATTCACGTCCAATACAAAAAATCGTTTGTTAGGCCTTGGAGTTACATAACCATAAAAGGTGTACGACTCCTGCCCCCCCTCCGCATTTCGCCGTCCATAGGTAATCCGCACCTCGGCAAACACCGCCTCTTTCACCTCCGGAAATCCCAGCGTCCCGAACCACTCAAAACACTCTTCCGCCTCTGCACCTACCGAAACCGCCGCAGCCCAGCCCCCACGCCCAGCCAAAAACAAAACAAGAACCAAGAACGCCGTCTTCATATCCAAAGCACATTACTCGCCTACCTCTGCCCCGTCTCTATCTTCTATCCGCCACCTTCTATTTCTTCTTTCCCCCGCCCTTCAATCCCGCCAGGTACGCCACCACGTCCCGCACCTCTGGAGGGGTCAGAATGCCGAGCATCGCTCACCACAGGGTGGTGATTCCGGGATAGGTCGAGATCGTTCGATCTGAGGTCAGGATTTCCAGGCCATGCTCCTGAGCGGTGGCGATAATCAGGCGATCAAAGGGATCTTTATGCAAGAGTGGCAGGCCGGCGGCCCTAATGCCGATAGCCGACGTGACTGGAATCTCACGAACTTGATGATGCTTGAGCATCGCCTGAAACCAAGCATCTGGATCGCAAGGAAGAATGAGCTTTCCCCCAGCGTGTTTTTGCCCGATTTCGAACGCGGAGATGGCCGAAATCCAGACTTCGGAACCCGGCGCCTCAAGCTGCAACCTCGCTGCTTCCGAAAGCTCGCGGCCCCCATTTTGCAAGGCCAGCAGCCCGCAGGTGTCCAAAAGCAGGCTCACCGACACTCCTCCGGCCATTCGTCTTCGCTGGCAGGTTCGGCGGGATCATACCCCGGTGCCAAAGTGACCTTCAATGCCGGATCAGGCATCAAACGACGGACCGGCTGCACAGCGGGACGGTGGACATGGATTTCAGCCACGGGCTTGCCGTTCTGCTGTAGGATGACCGTCTCCCCCCGCTCCACCACGGCCCGGACCAACTTGGAGAGCTGGGTCTTGGCCTCATGCATGTTGACCGTGATCATGACTAGCTAACTTAGCTAATTTGGTGGTTTGCGCAAGTGGCTGATGTCTGTGCGTGCTCTCGAAACCCTCTCAAAAAGAACCCCTTACACACCCCGCCGAAAAGTGGAGTTGCATCCATCGCCCCCGGCGGCGTTGGTCGGCAAACATGGATGATCCCCAATTTCGGCTGCCCCAGATCTACGATCCCACCCCCACCCCCACGCCCACTCCCGTGTCCCGATGGAAGCGCCTCACCGGCCCGCTGATAGCGGTGCTCCTCATCGGCGCCAAGTTTTTCGGCCAGATCAAATTCTTCATCCTGCCGGCTTTAAAGTTCTTCCCGGCCCTGCTCAAGACCGGTGGCTCCATGATCTTCATGATCTGGATCTACTCCATGATGTTTGGCTGGATGTACGCAGGCGGCTTTGTCCTGCTGATCCTGGTGCATGAATGCGGCCACCTCATTGCCGCCCGCTGGTGCGGGCTGAAGGTCGGTCTGCCGGTCTTCATCCCGTTCATGGGCGCCGTGATCGCGCTCAAGGAAGCCCCGCGCAACGCCTGGATTGAAGCCATCGTCGGCATTGGCGGCCCCATTGCCGGAACCATCGGCGCCATCGTCTGCCACAGTGTCTTCATCGCCACGCAGAATCCCCTGTGGCTGGCTTTGGCCTACACCGGCTACTTCCTGAACCTCTTCAACCTCATGCCCGTGGGTTTCCTCGACGGCGGCCGCATCGTCAACGCCATCTCCCCCTGGCTGCTCCTGCCCGGGCTGGCGCTGCTGGTCTGGTTCATGTACGAACACGGACCCAATTTCCTGCTCGTCCTGATCCTCATCCTTGCCTTGCCCAAAGTCTGGCGCCTATTCTGGTCCCGCACCCCCGAGGAACAGATGTACTACGAGCTTGCTCCCGCCAAACGCCTCACCATGGGCCTCAGCTTCTTCGGCCTCGCCGCCCTCCTTTTTTACCAGATGCAGAATACCATCGCCGAACTGAGCAGCCTGGGTCATTGGCGGAACTGATCAGAACGGCGGCAAGGCTGCCAACAGCCCAAAAACCCCTTGCAATCCCACGGGTTATTCCCCCCAGTTAGAGGTGATTTCCGATCTCCCAACCTTGCCCGCACCCAGATGCGATTCCCGGCCCAAATCCGGCGAAGGGAACTCGTTCAACTTCCACCCCGCCTCGCCTGCACGCTCTCCCAGGAGTTGCGACATCCTGTCCGCCGTTTTGCCCCGCGCTCACCGCGCTGCGGACCATGCGGCCTCCTCCGGATTGGATGCCCGCCCAGAACTCCCCATTCCTTTGCCCCTCATTCCTTTGCCAAAAAAAAACCGAACGCCGCCCGTCCCCATGGGGATCGAAATCCCCATCCATTCTCCTTGACCCTCAACGCCTTAGCTCCAAATGGGGACAAAAAAACAAAATCCCCATCCCACCTGAATGTGGACCATGTGGATCACTTCTCTAAATCATCGCAAACCACCGCCAACGGCGGCGCAGCCGCCCCAAACCTCCCCCATTAAATCCGCCGCCCACCCCTTGACTTCCCTCTGACCTCCCCTGACGGCTCTCGCCCCCCCAATGAAACTCCCTCAACACCTCGTCACCCAGATCATCCGATCGCTCTCGGATATCTTTGTCGAGCGCCGTTATGCCGACAAATCGGTGGAGTTCGCCTTCAAGCACCATCCCAAGTGGGGCAGCCGCGACCGCCGGCTCTTTGCCGAGGCCATTTACGAGATCGTCCGCTGGTACCGCTGGTACTGGTATCTTGCCGGCTTCCCCGATGCCGAGCACACCGAACGCGGCACCATCAGCGACTCCCGCCTTTGGCACGTCTGGGCCGCCTACTGGATCATGCAGGGCAATGACCTGCCTTTTTTCGACGAACTCCTCGACGTCCGCCGCGGCGCCGTCCTCGAACGCTCCACACAGCCCGTCGCCCCCGCCATCCGCGATGCTTTTCCCGATTGGCTCGAAACCCGCGCCACCCGCGAGCTCGGCCCGCAGTGGCAAGCCATGCGCGCCAGCCTCAACAAGCCGGCCGAGGTCTACCTCCGCGTCAACACCCTCAAGACCGACCGCAAATCCCTCAAGGCCCGCCTCGGTGCCGACGGCCTCGCCGCTGAGATCATCAAGGAGATCCCCACCGTCGTCGTCCTCAAGCAACGCAGCAACATCTTCGCCATGCCCGCCTTCAAGGAAGGCCTCTTCGAAGTCCAGGACGCCTCCTCGCAGCGCGTCGCCCCCTTCCTGCAGGTGGAGCCCGGCATGCGCGTCATCGACGCCTGCGCCGGTGGCGGCGGCAAGACCCTGCACCTCGCCGCCCTCATGCAGAACAAGGGCAAGATCCTCGCCCTCGACGTCCACGATTGGAAGCTCACCGAACTGCGCAAACGCGCCGCCCGCGCCGGTGTCGACATCGCCGAAACCCGCGTCATCGAAAGCAGCAAGACCCTCAAGCGCCTAACCAATCATGCCGATCGCGTCCTTCTCGATGTCCCCTGCTCCGGTCTCGGTGTCCTGCGCCGCAACCCCGATGCCAAGTGGAAACTCAGCGAGGAAGAGATCGACCGCCTCATCGTCCAGCAGCAGGACATCCTCAGTCGTTACAGCGCCCTGGTAAAACCTGGCGGCAAACTCGTCTACGCCACCTGCAGCATCCTGCCGAGCGAAAACGAACATCAAGTTCAGCAGTTCCTCTCCACCCACGGCGCCGACTGGACCCTCGAAGAAGAACTCAAGATCGACCCCGCCACCACCGGCCACGACGGCTTCTATGCCGCACGTTTGGTTAGGCGAAACGAGCAACCACCCGTTCAGGCTGCCATCACATCCGACTCCGACTCCGCGCTCACTTGATCTTCGCGTCCATCAGATCAATGTGCAGCTCCGCGGTCGTGCGGGCGGTGATCTCGCCATTGCTGACCTTGCCGGTAAAGGTGACTTTGTCGCCCGTCTTGAGTTTGGCGATCTTGTCGTCTTCGCTGACGTCCGGAACCGCCATCAGATTAAGATTGAAGTAGGCGCCGCCGGCGCGAATCTTTTCGAGCATGCCATGCACGCGGTAACGAGTCACCCCCGGGGCGTCGTCGCGATTGAACTTCTCGATGTTCGCGACCGTGAATTTCAGGGTGGCCATCTTGGTCTCCACGTTTTTGGCCACGATCTGTGATGCCTTCACCACCGCATCTTCCATCTTGCGCGAGCCCGGCCGCAGATCCTGCATCACGTCCCGGGGGATTCCCTTGAAGGCCTCCTCAGGATCGGTGAACTCAGCGGCAGCCGTCTTCCCAGATTCCTTTTCTCCAGGAGGCGCGGGCTTTGTGCCATCCGCAGGCGCAGGTTTCTTTTCCGGCTCCGCAGCTCCGGAGAGATGCAGACTTAGCCCGAAGGCCAGAACGACAAAAAGGGAACAACGGCGCAGGTTCATGGTGAAACAATGTAGAAGTTAGGTTGCGACTGCAAGCATTTCACTTGCCGGTTCGTCACTTAGTTACCGAGGAATGCATAAGTCCTTCAATACAAACGGCAAGAAGCCCATGCCTCTTAGCGTTTTTCAGCGCCCACCTCCCCATCCCAATGCGCCATTTCATTCCAGCCTTCGTCGCCTGCCTGTTTTTGGCCTCTGCCTTTTCCGCCGAATCGCCGCCGAACATCGTTTTGATCATCTCGGATGATCATCTGTATAGCGATTACGGCTTCATGGGGCACCCGGTCATCCAGACACCGAACCTCGACCGTCTCGCTAAAGAGAGTCTCACTTTTACCCGCGGGTACGTTCCCAGCAGCCTCTGTTGCCCGAGCCTCGCCTCCATGATCAGCGGGCTGTATCCGCACCAGCACAAGGTCACCAGCAACGATCCGCCCATTCCCGCCGGCATGGCTAAAAAGCAGTTCAATCAAAGCCCGCTCTTCGATGCAGGCCGCGAAATCATGAGCAAGTTTCTGGAGGACGCAGGCACCCTGCCCAAAACGCTCGCCGCCAAAGGTTATCTCAGTCTGCAGACCGGCAAGTGGTGGCAGAAACATTACTCGCGCGGCGGCTTCACCCACGGCATGACCAAAGGCGGCCGCCACGGCGATGACGGCCTCGACATCGGCCGCAAGACCATGCAGCCCATTTATGATTTCGTCGGCGAGGCGCGGAAACAGCAGAAGCCTTTCTTCATTTGGTACGCGCCCATGATGCCGCACAGTCCACACACACCACCCGAGCGTCTCCTAACCAAATATCAAGACAAGACCCCCAGTCTCCACGTCGCCAAATATTATGCCATGGTCGAATGGTTCGACGAGACCTGTGGCGAACTCATCAAACACATCGACGATCAGGGTCTGAAGGAAAACACCATCTTCGTTTACCTTTCCGACAACGGCTGGATCACCAACCCTCGGACCGGCGCTTATGCCGAAAAATCCAAGCAAAGCCCGTATGACGGCGGCCTGCGCACCCCCATCATGATTCGCTGGCCCGGCAAGGTCACGCCGCGGATGTCCGATCGCCTCGCCACCTCCCTCGACATCGCCCCCACCCTGCTCCAAGCCGCGGGCCTGCAACCCACCGCCGCCATGCCCGGTCTGAACCTCCTCGACGAGTCCGCCGTCGGCGCCCGCAACACCCTTTACGGCGAATGCTTCATCCATAACGCCGTCGATCTCAACAACCCTGCCTCCAGCCTCAAATGGCGTTGGCTCGTCGATGGTTATACCAAGCTCATCGTGCCGCACAAAGCCAATCAACCGGAGGACGTCGTCGAACTCTACGACCTCAAAACCGATCCCACCGAGGAAAAGAACCTCGCCCCGACCCAGCCCGACCGCGTCAAAGACCTCACCGCCAAACTCGACGCCTGGTGGAAGCCGTGAGATGCAGTTCGGAGTTGTCGATTAGGCAATTGTTGTTAGGCTAGACCCTTCTGCCGCAAAGGGGTCCCCGCTCTCACGGTATATTCTTCTGCACCAGCGGGAACCCCGGCGCGAACGTCACCTGCGTGCCCACCGTCAGCGTGTCGCTTCCCGTTCCGCCGTCCGCCGTCACCGCCTTGCGGAAGTCGATGGCCCGGGCGGCGGTATCGCCGCCGATGAGAAACACATCCGCGCCGGCGCCGCCCTGCAGCAGCACCGCCCCATGATAAAGGGAAGGTCCGGCGATGTCAGTCTGTTCAAACTCGAAGCGGTCATCGCCCGCGCCCAGGCTGGCCGTCAGCGCCTTTTCCGCATCGATATTATTCAGCCGCAGCGTATCCGTCCCGGCGCCACCCAGGAAGGTCGCCGCGCCTTCGAAGATCGCACCGGCGAATCGGATCGTACCGACCTGGCCCGCCAGGGTCGGCACGGACGCGCGGACGCTGCCCGCGAAGTGAGTGCCATCGGCGCCGCTGCTTTCGGCGAAAATGATGGGCGGGTTCACCGCCGCCGGGGACGTGGCGAGATTCACCGCGCCAGTCACCACTCCTGCCAGGTTCAGGCTCAGGAAACTGCCGCCCTTCATCGTCACGGCGCCATTGATGAGGGAGTCACCCGCGCCAAAATCAAAGACCTCCAGCGAGCCGCTGCCGCCGCCATGAGTCAGGGAAAGCGCACCGTTGCAAATCAGGCTGCCATTGGAGGAAACCCGCAGATTCGTCTGCCCCAAGCCGCAGGATAAGGCCACGCCGCCGCCGAGATAGTTGCTGCCACTGCCCGCGACCCTCATGAACCCATCGCCCGCGCCACCGGTCAGCGTCACCTTGCCGGTCACCATCACATCGCTGCTTTCCAGCACGAGGCTGCGGTTCACGCCCACCGTCGCCGCGGCAGTCATGGTGACCAAACCGCCGACATAGATGCTCGAAGACGAATTCACAAGGGCTGTGTCGTTGCCCGTGCCGAGCGCGATCACCACATTCGTGCCCACCCGGAGATTCCCACCGCCGATGAAAACATTGTCAGCGCCGCTGGTGCTTTGCCACTGCAGATTGCGCACCAGAAAAAGATCCGTCACCGTGGTGGTCAGCGAGTTGTCGCCGCTGCCGAGTTGAAGCACCAGCGCACCGGCACTGAAGCGCGTTCCGGCGATCGTCATCACGTCATTGCCCCCGGCATCGCTCATCATCACCGAGCCCGTGGCGCTGAAGATGGAGCTCGTCGTCCCGATCGAAAGCGTGTCTTCGCCCGTGCCCGCGATGCAATTCAGATTGCCGATGATGCGGACCTGGCCGCCACTGCTGCCGCCCAAGACAAACTCGTCATGGCCCGTGCCGCCATCCAGCAGCAGCCCCGCTCCGAAGCCGAGCCGCGTGGCGCTGTTGTACACCAGGTCATTGCCCGCGCCCATCCTCAGGGTGGCCGCGCCGCCCACCGCGCAGTTGCCGTTGAAGCCCACCGTGTCAAATCCGTCGCCACCGGTGAACA
>JAXMIV010000309.1:0-3783 GCA_034377045.1 Prosthecobacter sp.
GAACTCGCGCAAGATATCTCCGCGCTTGTCAAGAACGCAGACCGCGTGTTTCTTGTCCCCGAGGTCGATGCCGATTGTGGTGTGGTCTTGGGATGACTACGCTTTCATAGGTGGAAGGCAGTCTCGATCCACTCCCCTGGCGCGACCTCAACTGCCTTCTCATTCTATCTTCAGCATGGCATTTCTTGCCAGACCGCCGGCCAGCAGGTGAACGTGATTCGGCATGATGACAAAATCTCCGAGTTGATAGCGCGTGCCATCGAGGAAGCGCAAGGTGTCGGCGACGATGGTGGTCAGCGATTGCTGCTTCAGCACGCACGCTCCATGGCACGCATCGAGTTCGTTTTCCAAAGCGCGGTTGAAACGGCGGAAGTCGCGGCGAGCGTCTTCGGGGAGGTGCTCCAGTTCGAGGCGCCAGTCTGGGAGTGCGGGGTTAATCTCGTGAGCGAGCAGCCATGCCTGCCGTTCCTTGCGCCAACGCACCCACACATTTTTGGGAATGGAATCAACCGTGCGCCAGGTGATGAAATAGGTGGCTTCTTCCTGGTCCCAATGCGGAAGGTCTCCACGTGAGATGGTCACCCGCCCCGTGGGATCGAAGAAGCGGAAGGGCATAAGAGTGGTCCGCATAGTCCTCTATGCGGGTATCTGGGAGGGTGGCATGGTCTGTGGGCGCCACACAAGGTTTTTGTGGGGTTTTGGAGGTGGCGGTGCTGCAGACGCTTCCCGCACAGAGGACTGTGCGGACCACTTTAAGAGCCCAAGCCCACCGCATCCCGCACCCGCGCCAGGGTCTTCCTCGCCACCAGCCGCGCCTTCTCCGCGCCTTCGGCCAGCACCTTGTCGACATAACCCGCGTCCGCCACGATCTCGGCGCGGCGTTGTTGGAAGGGGGCGAAGTAGGTGGTGACAGCTTCGAGCAGGCGGGTCTTGAAGGCGCCGTAACCGACACCGCCGCTTTCGTGGTCGGCGATCATTTGGGCGTAGTCGGCTTCGCTGGCGACGAGTTTGTACAGGGCGAGGATGTTGGAGCCTTCGGTGGGCTTGGGGGCTTCGACGGGGGTGGAGTCGGTCTTGATGCCCATGATGGTCTTTTTCAGAGCCTTGGGATCTTCGAAGAGCTGGATGGTGTTGCCGTAGCTCTTGCTCATCTTTTGGCCGTCGACTCCGGGGACCACGGCGGTGTCTTCGCGGATGCGGGGGGCGGGGACTTTGAGCAGGCCGGCGCCAAAGGTCTCATTCATCTTGATGGCGATGTCGCGGGTGACTTCGACATGCTGCTTCTGATCCTTGCCGACCGGGACGATGTCGCTGTCGTAGATGAGGATGTCGGCGGCCATGAGGACGGGATAGGCGAAGAGGCCGTGCGAGGCGCCGATGCCGCGGGCGATCTTGTCTTTGTAGCTGTGGCAGCGTTCCAGCAGGCCCATGGGGGTGACGGTGCTGAGGATCCAGGAGAGTTCGGTGACTTCGGGGACGTCGCTTTGGCGGAAGAAGACGCTCTTCTGCGGATCAAGACCGCAGGCGAGGAAGTCGATGGCGAGGTCACGCACATGGCCGCGCAGCGCTTTCGGGTCCTGGATGGAGGTCAGCGAGTGGTAGTCGGCGATGAAGTAGTAGGCGTCGCCCTCGTGCTGGAGGCGCAGGGCGGGCTCCATCATGCCGAAGTAATTACCGATGTGGAGTCGCCCGCTGGGCTGGAGGCCGGAAAGAATGCGCATAGTTGACCCCCTAGTGATGGCGGGCGAAGGCGCGGCATTCAAGGGGAAGGTTCGGCGTCGGCAAGCGAGGGGAGCTGGAGCTTCCAGCCCCTGCCCCGGTGGTAGATATAGGTGAGCAAGGCGTCTATGTGGGCGTTGCTTCCAAACGGGCGGTAGCGGACGCTGTAGGACACGGACCCCTGCGCCATGGTGGCGACTTCCACGGACTCGATGCTGTTGCCGTGATTTTGGAGCATGAAATCCAGCTTAGCCTTGGCGGCGTCTGGCGGACTCACGGGTCGCGTCCAAACGAAAGAAGCGGCCAAAAACACAGCCATCCCTGCCAGAGCAAGTATGGTAAATCGTGAATTCATGGCTATTTTGATATAATAACCACATCACGGAGCTTTCTGCAAGCCAACAACCCGTGTTTCGGGGCGAAAACAAAGGCCAGCAGGAAGAAAAACGCCTGGCAGAGGACAATGCAGGCCCCCGTGGCGCCGTCCAAAAAGAAACTCAGGTACACGCCCAGGCAACTGGCGAGGATCGAGGCGCTGGCGGCGATGATGAGCATGCGGTCAAACTGATCCGTGAGCAGCCGGGCAATGCAGCCCGGCGTGACCAGCATGGCGACGACGAGGATGATGCCCACGGCCTGCAACGAGGCGACGATGGTGGCGGCGAGCAGGGACAGCAGCAGGTAATTGAGCAGGCTCGTGTTCATGCCGACGGCGCGGGCATGAGCGGCATCAAAACAGTAAAGCAGCAGACTTTTGCGCAGGGGCAGGACGACCAGCAGCGTCACGCCGCCGGCGATGAAGGTTTGAATCATGTCATGGCGCTCGATGCCGAGAATGTTGCCAAAGAGGATGTGCATCAGGTGCGCCTCTGACTGGATCTTGGTGAAAAGCACCAGGCCCAGGGCGAAGAGGCCGGTGAAGACGATGCCCATGACCGTGTCTTCCTTGATGCGGCTGTTGGCCTTGATCCAGCCGGTGGCGACCGCGCAGAAAAGGCCGGAGACAAAAGCTCCCACCGCCAAAGGCAGGCCGAGCCAGTAGGCGCCCACGACCCCCGGCAGCACGGCATGGGAAATCGCATCGCCCATGAGTGACCAACCTTTCAGGACCAGGTAACAGGAGAGTACCGCACACACCGCTCCCACCAGCGCCCCGACCAGGAGCGCGTCTGTCATGAAGCTGTACTGAAAGGGCTCGAGCAGGTTCATGAGACGGAGAGTGCCGCGGCGCGACGTTGCGCGCGTGCCGCGAGGAGGCCGTGCTTTGGCGCCAGGATCAGCACGATCAGAAAGATGATGGTTTGCAAGACGACGATGCAGCCGCCGGTGGAGCCATTGAGAAAGTAGCTGACATAGGCACCCACGACGCCGCAGAAGACGCCGAGCCCCGTTGCCAGGAAAAGCATCTTGCCGAAGCGATCCGTCAGCAGATACGCCGTGGCGCCGGGCGTGACCAGCATGGCGACCACCAGGCAGGCGCCGACCGTCTGCAATGCTGCCACCGCCGTCGCGGACAGCAAGGCGAGCAGGAGAAAGTGCAGAAAGCGCGTGTTCATTCCCAGACTGCGGGCATGGCTTTCATCGAAGCAGTATAACAACAAGTCTTTCCACTTCATCGCCAGGATGAGGATGGAGAGCGCGGAAATGATCAGCACCTGCACGATGTCGAAATCGGAGATGGCGAGGACGTTGCCAAAGATGATGGTGCGCAGGTTTAGATTGCTGGGGAAGAGGGAGAGCAGCAGCAGGCCGAGCGCGAACCAGGTGGTGAAGACCAGGCCGATGATCGCATCCTCGCGCAATCGCGAATGATGGCGCATCCAGCCCATGCTCAGGGCTGCGAGGATGCCGGCGACAAAGGCCCCCATCGCAAAAGGCAGACCCGCCATCGATGCCAGAGCGACGCCGGGAATCACCGCATGCGAGAGCGCATCGCCCATCAAAGACCAGCCCTTCAGCGTGATGAAGCAGGACAGAAAAGCGCACACCCCGCCGATGAGGCCGCTGACGAGGATGGCCTTGACCATGTACTCGTAGTGGAAGGGGGTGAGGAGGTCGGGCATG
>JAXMIV010000310.1:0-5384 GCA_034377045.1 Prosthecobacter sp.
TGTCGTCGCGGCAAACCGCGGAAGCCTTAAGCACGGCTCAGGCCTACTTGCCAAAGATGCCCTTCAGTTTATCGCCCGTCTTCTCAAGAAAACTGGATCCGTCATCTCCGTGCTCTGCCCGGTTATAGCGCCCGCCGCCTGGAGCCCGTCGTGGTCCAGACGAGGAGGACGAAGAATAAGGCGCCACCCAGTCGATGTTGTCGGGTTCCGCGGAAAGTAGCAGCGCCGCCAACGTGGGCACGTCCAGCAGGCCCGTGGGCTTCAGTCCGCTTTTGGCCTGGAAGAGCTGGATGGCGTTGTGCGTGCTCTTGCCCTCTTTGCCGTCGACCGTGGAGGTATACAACCCCTTCTCCTTGAGCGTTGCCTGGGTGCGGTACAGCAGGTACTTCTTCCCGGGTGCGGAGTAGGTCGTGAAGGGCGGAGTCGGATACATTTGGTCGATGGTCCAGAAGCCTGTGGGTGGATCGGAAACCAGCGGCTGCGCGGGCATGACCGGCGTGTATCCAGGCGCGATCACCCCCGGTGGCAATGCCGCCAACGTCGCGGGTGGCGAATCGGGGTTCAGCGACATGGCTGGCCCGGGGGGAGGGCCAGGGGTCTGGGCCGGAAGACTGGCGACGGAAGCCGTGGCCGCCACCACGGGCGGCGGTTGTACCCCAGCCGGTGGCGCTGCCGGATTCGCGACAGGCGGGGCGGATGTGGTCATGGGGGCGCTGCCTGGCATCGCTGCGGGTGCGGGGGTCGCCACAGTCGGAATCGCAGCAGGTTGGGCAGGCGCTGGTGAGGTTGTCGGGACCGATTTAGAAGTCTCTGCGGGAGGCGAAGTCGCCGCCGCAGTGGCCGGAGCTGCCGCAGGCTTGGGTGCGTTCGGTTTCTCGGCAACCGTGGGAGTTTCTTTGGCCGCAGGTTTCTTGACCGGTGGGGGCGTCGTCTTTGCCGCTTCAGGTGCGGGTGTCTGAGATACGATGGAGGGCTGAGGCTTGCCCCCCGTCTGGCCAAAGTGCCACACGGCAGCACCTGCGGCCACGGCCACCACGGCGGCCGCCACCAGGAGGGGTAACTTATTTTTGGACTTCGCAGCGGTGCCTGCACTGCCTGTCTTGCTGGCAAAGACCAGCGTGCGGCTCGTCCCAGAGCTTGCCTTCAAATTCAGCATCTCCGCCAGCAGCCCCGCGCAGGACGGCCGCATATTGGGATCTTTGTTGAGACAGGCGGCGATGGCATCCTCCCATTCTTTGGGGATCGCATCCAGCGGGCTCAGTTCCAGTTCCCGACGGCGGTCAGCCATCGGTGGGGGAACCTTCGAATTGATCTGCGTGGGCAGATCGCCTCGGTAAAAGGGCGGTTTGCCCGCGAGCAGTTCGTAAATCGTCGCGCCCAGGGAGTAAACATCATCTGTCGGCAAAGGTCGTTCACCCATCGCCTGCTGGGGGCTCATGTACGGCAGCGTGCCGCTGGTACCGATATGCGCGGCAGACAGGCGACTCATCGTGTCTGAGAGGCTTCGCGCGATGCCAAAGTCCGCTACTTTGGCCACCTCGTCCTTGGCCGTCAGCATGATGTTCGCGGGCTTCAGGTCCCGATGCACCACTTTGCGCTGAAAATGCGCGTAATCCAGCGCGTCGCAGACCCCGGGCAACCACTTGGAGACCTGTTCCACGGTAAAGATCCCGTGATCGGTGAGCGCGCGCAATTCTGACAGCGTCTTCCCGTCCACGAACTCCATCGAAATCGCCGCGGCATCCTCATCATCCACAAAATCGTAGATGCGCACGATGTGGGGATGCGACAACTCCAGGCCGCGCCGGGTTTCCGTTTTCAGCTCCTTCACCGCAGCCGGATCAAGCCCGATCAGACTCGGCAGAAACTTCAGCGCCACCGGCCTCTCCAGTTTCATGTCATCGGCCAGCCAGACGATTCCCCTGCCGCCACGTCCCAGAATTCGCTCCAGTTTATACCGGTTAAACACCGTCATCCCGCTGCCGGGCATCTTCACCTTGATGGTTTGGTCAAAGGTGGCATCGCCATCCGTGCCGTAGTTCACCGTATGCGAAGTCAACGCCGACTCGCTGGCGGCTGCGACCTTGCCAGGTGCTGCTGGAGTGGATTTATCCATGACGGCGGGTACGTTTGGGGTAAGCAGCTTAAGTTCCAAGGTTCCCCTTGTCACCGGATTATTTCCGCCTTTTCCGGCGCATCACTTCAGCTTGCCTGCCGCCGGATCGCTTCATTTTTTCTCCTTGCTAAACAGCCGCTTGAAGAAGCTCGCCTTCGGCTTTTCCGGCGTCGGCGGTGTGGCGCCCGCCGGCCCCGTGCCCGGCGCATAGATCGGCGGCAGCCCGCCCGCTGTCGCGCCCGCCGGCAACTGCACCGGGGCAAAGCGATCCGTGCTCGGCATCGTCGGTTGTGGCGCTGCCGCGCTCTTCGTGAAGTCGATGGATGCCGGTTTGATCGACGGCGCCGCCACATTCAGATTCACCACCTTGGGCGTCTTCGCTTTCCCGTCCGCTGTGTATTCGTGGATCACCTGTTGGAAAACCTCGCCGTTCAGATTCATCAGCCGATCCTCCTTGCGGCGGCCAAAGTCATCGTACAAGGACTGGCAGCGGGCCACCAGGGCGCCCCGGCCGTCATAGATGTTGCCTTGAGTCGGCTCACCCTTCTCATTCAGCAGAAACACCTTCTTCACCGTCACGACGTTATTCGGATTGTACGTGATCTCCGTCAATTCGCGGATGTTGGGATCGCGCACGGATTCCGTTCGTGAATTGTCCGCGTGGTAGATCGTACGCCCCACCACCGTGTTGACCGTGGGATTGGCGCCCAGCACCGTCATGAGGGGCAGGGACAGAAGGCCGAAAATCGCGAAACAGTTTTTCATGGTTCAGAACAAACTTTGCCTCCAGATTACCTCACACCCCTCGCGTCCGACAACGAAATCCTGCCATGAATCCCATCTCCCCTTTCCTCCCCGCCCACCCGTCTGACGCGGATTGGACCCAGTTCCTCGAATCCGTCGCCAGCGGCTTTGACTGCATCACCGGCACTCTCCACCGCTTCGATCCCCAGGATCAGCACCTGAAGCTCGTCGCCCATCGTGGCATCCCGCCGCAGCTTATGCCCGTCATCCAGTCCATTCCCCTGGGCAAAGGCATCGCTGGCGCTGCGGCAGAGCGTCGCGAACCCATCGAAATGTGCAACCTGCAGACCGACACCTCCGGAGTCGCCAAACCTGGCGCCAAACAAACCCAGGTTCAGGGCACCCTGGCCGTCCCTGTCATGGACGGCGACAGACTCTGTGGAACCCTTGGCATCGGCAAAGTCGTTCCCTACGAGTTCACCGCCGACGAAAAGGCCCGTCTCCTGGCCATCGCCGCGGAAGTCGCCGCCCGCCTCGCCCCTGATCGTTAGGGCCTCGCCATTTTCAATTTGCCGACTTTTCCACATATATTATAATTTCCGGAAGTGAAAGCCACCTTCCGCGCCGCCGAACCCCTTCCTGCTGAGGCGCCGCGTGCCCGCAAAGCTCGTGCCTTCACCCGCCCCGGTCGCTTGGTTCTTGTCGCCTTGCTGCTCTTCGGCGCCTTCGTCGGCTCTGTCGCCTTTGGCCTCGGCCTCATCGGCATGATCGCCACTGGCACCCAGGAGGCAGGCATTCTCGCGCTTAGCGGCCTGGGCGCCTTCGCCACGGGTAAGATCGGTGCCTTCGCTCTCTCCCGCTCTCTCGTCTGCTCCCTCTGCCACGGCACCGTCATGCATGAGAAACGCTGCCAAAAGCACGCCCAGGCCTTCCGCATTCGCCCTCTCTCGCACCGCGCCTCCGCCGCCGCCGCCATTCTTACCACCGGCACCTTCCGCTGCATGTACTGCGGCACCCCCTACCGCCTCAAAAGATAGAGGCAGGCGCGCGGGCAGTTTCGTTTCTCGCCGCTTTCGCGGTTCAACGGTTCAGCGAGGCTCCCTGCTCCCGCCCTTGCGTCTGCTCCGGCGCGTATTATTATGGAGAGTCCCGCCTGTCTCAGAGTTGGGACTCCGTCCGCCATGGATCTCCAGCAATTTCTCTACCTGGCCGCTACCGTGGTCTTCGCGGTCGCCTGCCGCACTTTCCACAACCGCTTCGTCCAAAAGCTGGGTTGGGTGTGCCTGCTGACCGCGTCTTACATGGGCGGCTACTTCCTCACCAGCAGCCATGTCGCGGGTGCGTTTGGCGTCCTCCTGTGGTTTATGCTTCCCTGGTTGGAAATCGTCGGCCGGGTCCGCCGCCTGCGCTTCCCCATCCGCAGCGAGGTTAAACATCGCTTTCCACCCTCTCGCGAAGTCTTCCCCGACCTCGACGAACTCAGCCGCGAAATCGAAGGCGCAGGCTTCGTCGAAGCTGGCGACACCGGCTGGAAATGGAGCGAGACCGACCACTTCATGCGCCTCTTCTACCACGAAGAACTCCGCGCGCAGGCTTCCATCGCCCTAGCCCAGCAGGGAGAGTTTGCCTTCTCCTACGTCACCATCACCTCGCGGTCTGAGCAGGGTGTCATCTACACCACCACGAATTACCCCTTCGCCCCCACCATGCAGTTCTCTCCCGGACACCGCGTCAACCGCAGTGCCGGGGCTGAGTCCATGAAGGAGCTCGTCGCCTCTCACCAGCGCTTCCTTGAGCGCCAGGGCGTCCTACTGGCTGATCTCGTCAGCGTCGAGACGGAACAGCTCACCGCCTACATCGAGCGCGACATGAGCGCCCAGGTCGACCACAACATCACCGCCGGCCTCATTGAGCCCACGGGAAATGGTGAATTTCGCTACTCCTGGCGCGGCTGCTTCTTCCTCTGGTTCCAGGTCGTCAAAGACATGATCCGCGTTTGACGCGCCATCGCCCCTTGGCAACCCCGCCCCCCTGTGCTAACGGCGGCCTATGCCCCGAATCGACGGCCGTACCCCCGACCAACTCCGCCCTGTTGACTTCATCCTCGACATCGCCCCGCACGCCACCGCCTCCGTGCTCATCGCCTTTGGCAACACCCGCGTCATTTGCGCCGCCACCATTCAGGAAGAAGTTCCCCGCTGGATGAAAGTCCAGGGCGTCCAGGGCGGCTGGCTCACCGCCGAGTACTCCATGCTTCCGTACTCCACCCACGACCGCAAAGATCGCGACAGCTCCCGCGGCCGGCCGGATGGCCGCAGCATCGAAATCCAGCGCCTCATCGGCCGCAGCCTCCGCGCCATTGTCGACCTTGAAAAGCTCGGGCAGCGCACCCTCTGCATCGACTGCGACGTCCTTCAGGCCGACGGCGGCACCCGCACCGCCTCCATCACCGGCGCCTGCGTCGCCGCCGCTATCGCCTTCAATCGCCTCCTCGAAAAGGGCAAGCTCACCCGCCAGCCTCTCA
>JAXMIV010000311.1:0-6181 GCA_034377045.1 Prosthecobacter sp.
ACGATCCGCTACGGCGGCCCACCATGGAGTATCACGAATTTCAGACCGAAGACGAAACCCCGCAGCACGTCGAACGCTGGCTGCGGGCGCTCGTCCGTGTCGGCAAATTCTGCCTCCTGCTCCTGGTGGTGCCCGCCGTCCTCATGATCTACCGCCATCCCCTGGCCGAACAAAAAGCCATGCGCGACAAGTTGGAGGCCATGAAGCAGCAGCGCGACGGATTAGTCGCCGAACGCGACAAACTCAAACGCCAGTCCGACTGGATCAAAAGCGATCCCAACTACCTCGAAATCCGCGCCCGCGACCACGAAAACATGCACAAAAAGGGCGAGTATGTGATTCGGTTTGAGGAGTAGGAGACAGGTTTCGCAAAGGCCATCGCTCGATCAACCGCGCGCCTTTGGAGTCAAGGCTTTTAGCCGATCAGTAAGGACACAGCGGCCTCAACCGCCGGAAAATGATCGCCTAAAGGCTCGACTCCAAATCAGCCCTCACTTCACCGCCTCCACCCGCACTTGGCAGGTCGCGGCGCGGCCGTGATCGTCGAGGACGTGCAGGGTCCACTTGCCGGCGTCTGCTTGCCAGAGGAGGGGCTCGGCGGCGGCACTGGTGCCGATGAATTGGGTGCCGGCGAATCAATCACGGCACTTCAAACACCTTCTGCGTGGTGGGATCGAGCGCCAGGGAGCCGCTTGACAGGCCGGTTACGTCCAATTCTTGGTAAGGCGGATACGGGCTGGTCACGCGGCCGGCTTTGCCCGTACGTTTGCCTTTCAAAAAGGAGCCGCTGTTGCCCGTGCCTGTGCCTGCGGCGGGCTTGCTGGCATTGCTGGTCACCTTCGAGGGCGGAGACGTCTTCTCCGTCGACGGCTTGTTGCCAGGCAGCGGATAGAAATTGTAGTCGGCATTCGGCGCCGCCGTTTTTTCTGGGGCCGGAGCGGGGGGCTGCGTCTCGACCTTCGGCTGGCTAGGCTCCGTGCGGGTGATCGTGGGCGGGGTGTACTTTTTCGGCGGCGTCGACTGGGTGCTCTTCTTCTCGGTGGCGGCTCTCTTCGACGACGAAGATGGCGGCGGCGCTGCCGGAGCGTACCGCGTACCGGGCGGCATCGCCGGCGTCAGTTGGCGCTGCTGCGGCGGCGGCGTTTCATAACGGGGTGCATTGTCATACCGGGGTGCATTCCCAGGCGGCGGTGCGGCATTGTATCGGGGCGGATACCCCTGATCATACGGCGGCGGAATGTTGAGCCCGGTCGAAGGGCCATAGTGCGACCCATAGGATGGCGGTTCCATATCGAGGCTGCGCCCTCCCGGCACGCTGCCATTGGAATTGTGCGGTGCATCATCCCCGTAAAATATGCGGCGGAACATCTCTCCAAACCGGCGGCCAAAGATCGGCAGAAACTCGTGGGGACTGACCAGCTCCGAGTCATACCGCGGCGGCGGCTCCGCATACGTCGGCCCCTGCGGATACTGCGGGTAAGCAGGCGCAGGCTGGTACCCCGGCGGATACCCATACCCCGGCGGCGGCTGTTGCTGGGCCAGGGAAATTCCCGGGCAAAGGACAAGTGCGGAAAGCAACGCGGCTGCACGCCCCAGCTCAAGGCAGAGGGACTTGGTTTTCATAATTAGTTAAGGTTTATTAAATTTCGGAAGATTCAACCACTTTCTCTGTTGCACGTTCGGTGCCATGCAAAAGGGGTGGTAGAACGGGTCAGACGCGGCCAGCCGCCCATTTGTTCACCCCGGGAGGAGCCTGGTTTGACTTCCCGCCTGCCCACAGCATCCTGAGCGGTAATATGGGACTTTTCGACTCAATCGCTAAACATGCTCTGGGCGGCTTCATGGGTGGCCAGCAGGCAGGCCTCCTCGACGGCCTTCTCCGGGAAGCAGGGGGTCTGACCGGCATGATGGAGCGGTTTGGCGCCGCCGGTCTCCTGGATGTCTTTGCTTCCTGGGTCTCTACCGGGCCGAATCAGCCCATCCTGCCGAGCCAGTTAGAATCCGTGATGGGCGCCGATGCCTTGCGTGGCCTCGCCGCACGGGTCGGTTTCGATGTCCAAACTCTGCTGCCGCTGCTGGCCCAATTTCTGCCGCAGATTGTCGATCGACTCACCCCGCAGGGCACCATCGATGCCGCCCATCCTTCCCCTGAGCAATTGCAAAACCTCATGGCCGATGTGATGAAAAGCGGACTCAGCGGTCTGTTTGGCCGTAAGACCTAGGCGCCCATGCTCCGCCTCGCCCTCAAAATGCTCTTTGGCGATACCGGCAAGTACCTCATGCTGGTCGCGGGGCTGGTGTTTGCGACTTTCCTCATTGCCCAGCAGATCGCCGTCTTCTGCGGCCTCATGAGCTGGACCACGGCCACTCTCAAAAACGTCCCGGCTCCCATATGGGTCGTGGAAAGCCGGGTGGAGCAGGTGAATGAAACCAATCCCCTGCTCGATACCGATGTCGCCCGCGTGCGCAGTGTCGACAGCGTCGCCTGGGCCGCACCGATCTACTCCGGCATCCAACGGGTGCGCCTAACCAATGGGAACTTCAAAATGATCCAGCTCATCGGCATCGATGCGACGACGCTGGCCGGCGCTCCGGTGACCTTGAAGGAGGGCCGCCTTGAAGACCTGCGCCTGCCCCACGCGGTCATCATCGATGATCTCGGCGTGAAGTGCCTGGCCGAAAAGCGCGGCAGCCCGGTGAAACTGAATGACGTGTTCGAGATCAACGACCAGGAAGCCCGTGTGGTCGGCATTGCCGACACGATGCAGTCCTTTACCGGTGGTCCTTTTGTGTGGACCACCTATGAGCGCGCGCTGCAATACACCCCCACACAGCGCAAGATGCTCTCCGCTGTCATCGCCGCTCCGCGAGCCGGCATTAGTGAGGAACAATGCGCCAGGGATATTGAGGCAGGAACCCAATTGAAGGCTTACTTAAACAAGGGCTTTGGCACTACCGACAACGATTTCAACACGACCACGGTGTGGTGGTACGTGCGCAATACGGGCATTCCCATCTCCTTCGGCACCACGGTGCTGGTGGGCTTATTTGTCGGCATGGCCATCTCTTGCCAGACCTTTTACAGCTTCGTTCTCGAACACATGCGCCATCTCGGGGCTTTGAAGGCGATGGGTGCTTCCAACGGCACTCTTTGCCGCATGCTCCTGGTCCAGGCCTTTACGGTCGGCTTCATCGGTTTCGGTATCGGTATGCTCGGCACGTCGATTTTCGCCCACTTCGCGCTCAAGAATGAGCAGCCGCCTTTCTACATGCCCACGATCGTTCCCTTTGCGGTGTTGGGCGTCATTCTCATCATCTGCGCGCTTTCCGCTCTCCTCGGCATCTGGCGCGTGGCACGCCTGGAACCGGCGATGGTGTTTCGTGGTTAGGCCTTTACTCCGTGTCAGACCTCCCGCCTATCCCCCATCCGCCGGCCGCTCACGTGCGCGGCATCAACAAGTCCTTTGGCGACGGCTCCTCACGCCTGCATGTGCTCAAGGATGTGGATCTGGAAGTGCGCAGCGGCGACATCACCATGCTCGTCGGACCATCCGGCTGTGGCAAGACCACGCTGATCAGCATCATCGCGGGAACTTTGGATGTCGACCCGGGTGCCGGTGAACTCATCGTCTTCGGTCAGGATTTGCGCGGCATGACCAAGGAGCAGATCACCCGCTTCCGCGCCCGCAACATCGGTTTCATCTTCCAATCCTTCAATCTCATCCCCACCCTCACCTGCGCGGAAAATGTCAGCGTGCCCCTGCTCATTCAGGGCGTCTCGCCGAGGACGGCGGAAAAGAAGGCCGCCCAGATCCTCGAGAAGGTCGGATTGGGCGACCGTGTCCGCGAGCGGCCTAACCAATTATCCGGAGGCCAGCAGCAACGTGTCGCCATCGCCCGCGCCCTGGTGCATGATCCCAAACTGATCATTTGCGACGAGCCCACCGCCGCTCTTGATGCCAAGAACGGCGCTCTGGTCATGGATCTCTTTGAAAATGTCGCCCGCAGCCCCCAGCGCGCGGTGCTCATCGTCACCCACGACAACCGTATCTTTCAGCATGCCAATCGCATCGCCTCGATGGATGACGGCCGCGTCATTGAGGTGCATGATGTCGATGCCGCCCATCCCCTTCCCGAAACCCTCCGCCACGGATTTCACTCATGAAGCTTTTCCCTTCCATCGTCCGCTACGGCAGCATGTTACTCGCCATCGCCGGTGTCATCGGCATGGGCCTGGTGCTGCAAACCATCCGCGCCAAGGAAAACCAGATCCCGCCACCGCCGGTCACGCCGCCCGCTAAACCCTACACGAAAGGCGTCGCCGCCACCGGTATTCTTGAAGCCTTCAGCGAAAACGTCAGCATCGGTACGCCCGTCTCCGGCCTGGTGCGCGAGATTCCCGACAACATCAAGGTCAACGCGACCGTGAAAGAAGGCGACGTGCTGTTCCTCCTCGATGACCGCGAACTGCGCGCCCAACTCCTTCACCAGCAGGCCGCCGTCGCCGTTGCCCGCGCCAACATCGATGTCGCCCGCGCCCAGTTGGTGAAAACTGAGGACATGCTCAAGAGCGTGTTATCCGTGCCCGACCAGCGCGCCATCAGCCAGGATGATCTGCGCAACCGCACCAACGATGTCGCGGTGGGCAAAGCCCAACTCGCTGCCGCCGAAGCTCAACTTCTCGCGGCGTCCGCCGAAGTTCAGCAGAGCGAACTGATGATCGAACGCCTGACTGTTCGTGCCCCCAAAAACGCCACCATCCTGCAACTCAACATTCGCGAAGGCGAATTCGCCGCTCCCACCAACCGCGTCTCCCCGATCGTGCTCGGCGATCTCACCTCGTTTCAGGTGCGCACCGATGTCGATGAACAAAACGCGCCGCGCATCCATGCCAAACAAGGAGCCACTGCCTTCCTCAAGGGCGATTCCAAGACCGGTTACCCACTCAAATTCGTCCGCATCGAACCCTACGTCATTCCTAAAATCTCCCTCACCGGCGCCAGCACCGAGCGTGTCGACACTCGCGTCCTGCAAGTGATCTACGAACTCAAGGCCCCATCCGGCAAACCTCTCTACGTCGGCCAGCAGGTGGACGTGTTCATTGAGGAGTAAGCTGCTGCTGCTTCCGCGTCCACCGCAGCCAAATCAGCGACGCGATCAAGCCGATCAAGCCGCCCAGGTAGCTGGCATTGTGAATGTAGGCGACGCGGACAAAGCGGAGGGAATCACTGATTCCGTGCTCACTCAAAAGGGGCTCCCAATAAGGCAGGCGCGGATCATCCTGTTGTGTCGGAGCGAGGAGGTAGGCTGCCACAGCAAAGGCCAGCGCGAGGCCCATCATCAGCAGAACCCCTTTTAGACAGCGTCTTGCGGAAACTGGCACCGATTCATGCGGCAGTATCACTCGCCCCATGAACCAAGCCGCAAAGAATCCCACCCACCAGGTCGCCAAAAATCCGATTTCCCCCACGAGCAACCGCACGGGTTGGTCGCGGCTCAAGTAGTGAAACTGCTGAAACTTCAATCGTGTAAAATATTCCGGACCGATCCCAAAGGTCACCTGATCGTGCAGCACCCCATAGGCGCCGGCGATGCATGATCCCACCAGCCCAAAGACGAACAACCACCCGAATAGCCGCCAGGTGAGGCGTGGATATAAAAGGTTCATGCCAGCCTACTTCAAAACCTTCACCAGCGGCTTGCCCATGCAGCTTGGTGGCTCCTGAATGCCGAGCCCGGCTGAGAGGGTCGGGGCGATGTCAGAGATGTGGAACTCATCGGCATAGCGGCCCGGCTTGAAGGCGCTGCCGAAGAGAATCACCGGAATATGGGTGTCATACGAGAAGGGCGACCCATGCGTGGTGCCGGTCGAGGGCTTGCCGCCGCCGGCGATGAGCCAGGGCTTGAGCACCAGGACCACATCGCCACTGCGCTCACCATTGAAGCCATTCATCACGCGCTGGCCAATCACGCCGGGCGCCCGGCCCTCGAGCAACTGCTCGCGGCCATAGACAGCATGGTACACGCCGGTGCCCAGAGCCCAATCACGGATGAAAGCGGTAAGGGTCTCCGGCGGCAGTTGCTTCTCCCGCAACACCGCCTGATCATAATACAGATTTCCATCGACCAGGCGCGGCTTCAAACTGCCTTTGGGTGAGAGGAAGTAACGGCCTGGACCGAA
>JAXMIV010000312.1:0-4691 GCA_034377045.1 Prosthecobacter sp.
CCAGTTGGCGGTGCCATTGAGCACCCAAATCGCCGGCCTGAAGGCGACGTAGAAGAAATGCAGCGGTGCGCTTACCACCAGCGCCGTCGCCAGGGACTTGCGAATGGCTAGCGACTTCGGTGTTAATTCTCCCAGCACCACATGCAGAAACGTGATGACTGAGTAGCCGATGCCGATGGAGACGGAGGAAATCACCGCATCACTGGTGACACCGAGCTTGAACATCAGCGGCTGAATCACACGCGCCACATACGGTTCCCCCACCATCCCCAAGGCGATGCTGGCCAGCGTGATGCCAAGCTGCGTGGCCGAAAGATACCCGTCCAAATTCTTCAGCGCGCGGCGGGCGACGATTGCGCTGGCATTCCCCTCCTCCACCAGGGAATCAAGCTGCGTGCTGCGCACCTTCACGATGGCAAACTCGGCGGCCACAAAGAACGCATTCAGCAGCACGAAGAACATGACCGCCGCCGCCGACCACAATATCTCTCCACCGGTGAGATTCCATTCATGCTCCACCACGCGGGCTCCCCCCATGGCGAGATAGGTGAAAATTGAGTCAGGAGCAATCATGCGGGGGCGTGAGGGCGGAGAGCGCGCTCACAGCTTTTCATAGGAGCCATCACTGCGCTTCTCCAGGATGGTGAAGCCGGCGGATTTGGCGTCGGAAACCGACAGCGGCTTGGTGAGTTTTGGTGTGTTGAAAGCCGATAGCACTTTCTTCACCGGCTTGCGGCAGAGCGGACAGTGCGTCAAGGGCGGCCGGCTCATCGGCCGGCGCAGATCAAAACCGCGGCGGCAGGAAGGACAGCCTTCCTCCGGATTTTCCGCGATGTAGGAGTAAGTGGGCATAGAGCAAATGGTTCTACGCCTCCGGGAAGGGCCCGGACTTCTTCCCGGACCCGTGGCCGTCCTACCAGCTCGACTTCGTGACGCCGGGAATGAGGCCGTGGGAGGCCAGTTCACGGAAGGTCATCCGGGACATTTGGAAGCGGCGCAGGAAGGCGCGGCGGCGGCCGGTGACCCGGCAGCGGTTCACCAGACGCGTAGGACTGGCGTCCCGGGGCAGCAACGACAGGCCCACGTAATCATTCTTCGCCTTCAACTCCGCACGGAGTTTAGCGTACTTTTCCACTGTCTTGGATTTGCGCTTATTGCGCTCGAGCCATGCTGTTTTTGCCATAGGGGCGGCTAAAATGCCGCACAGCCCCTCCCATGCAACTTAAATTTCTGGTGGCGTGCCTGGAGATTTGGGTTAAATCACCCACATGTTCGCTGGAATGCTCATCGCCGCCTTTTTTATGCTCGTTGGTGTGGTCGTCTTCACCCTCCTGCAGAAGGCTTAGTCTTCAATCGCCACCATCCGGCCTGGAGATCCCGGAATACAGGTCCGGAAAGCGGCGTTCCAGGGTTCTCGGCGTGACATAGCCGATCAACTGGGCCTCGCCCCAGTCAGCCAGCCCCCAATATTCGTGGGGCAGCCCCAGCAGCACGGCGGTGCAGGTGGGCATTTTCGGCACATGGGCCCGCGCCAGGATCCGCTCCGCAAAATCGTGCATGCCCGGATTGTGCCCGAACATCATCACGTGCTGCCATCGTTCGTCGAGTCCGTGTACGATGTCCAGGATCTGCCCCGCCTCCGCCAAGTACAATTTGGATGTCAGCAACAGCACCTCCGGCGGCAGGCCCATCACCTCCCGCATGAGTTGGGCCGTACCCAAGGCGCGCAGCGCGGTGCTGCTCACCAAGCGATCGGGCTGCGGCAGCAATGGCGCGCCCTCCCCGCCGCCAAGGTAGGTCCGGTACAGAAAGGTACCGACCGCCGGAGCCGCCAGGCGGCCCCGATCATTCAACGGCCGGTCATGATCCGCCGCACCGGTTTTTTCCCAACTGGACTTCGCGTGGCGGATTAGGGTCAAATACTTCATGGGCAACCAAGGGCGCGGTCTGTCGCATCAAGGTTCAAGTGTGTCAATCAGGGGAGAATCGTCTTAAGGGGGACAGTTTGCGCGTTTTTCATGCACTCATTCGTGATTCCCCTCTTGCTGGAACGTCCTCCCGATTCTAATATATCTAGTAACTGATGATCCTTTGTCTCGAATCCTCTCTCCTAGGCGGCTATCTCTCCAATGAAGTCCCCGGCTTGGTGACAGGCATGCTCCATCTTGCCGGTCTCAAACAGCCTCTCCGCGTCGAGCTGACGGGCAACTTTCTCCGGGACATCGCCGGCTGCCGAGTCGATTTTCACAATCCGCTGCCCGAGGGTGAACTGGAAAAGGTAGCCTGCGTCTCCCGTCAGCAAAACGGCTTTTCCGGCGTGATGACCGCCTCCTACCGTGTCGCAAGACTCCCGCGCCGCCGCAGCGCCCCCAGCCCCAGCAGTGCCGTTCCCGAGCACCAAGGCCTGAAAAACCTGCTTTTCTTCGAATGGTTCAACCAGGAGGCTCAGCGCATCCTGATTCAATCCTGGCATTTGCAGCTCAGGGTCAGCGCCCCCCGCTGGCAACTCGGTGCGGAAGAAGAAGCGCGCCTTTTGCGCCAAAGCCGCGCCCGCCGCAAACACTTCCTGCTCACGCAACGCGGTGACCAATCGCAGAACGCCCTGCATGCTCCCGGCATGGCCGATCCCTTCGAGCCCGAGGCCTATGAAGGCAACCCGTTCACCGCGCTTGAAGAACCCCAATGGCAGCCACCCGCCTCGAAGCCAAAGAAACCCGCGCCGCCTGATCCCTGCAAACGTTCTTCCGCCCTCGCCCAGGAACTGCACCGGTTCGAGCAACTGCTGGTCTTCAGCAACGGCCTTCGGTCTCGCCCCGCGGTCGTCCGGCTGCTTTCGACCGTCACCGACCTGGCCGCCCACCTTATCCATGTTCTGCGCCAGTTTACCGACGTCGACCGCTCGCGCTGGAACCTGCTGGTGGTGGACCTGGAACAGTCCCTGCCCATTTTCAGCGCCGCCCTGACCGCCACCGACAAAATGATGCAACACGCCGCACCCGGCACCGACCAGCAATGGCTCGGCAACGTCCAGGCCAGCCTGTTGAATATTGAACTGCGGATGCGGGAGTTGCTGGCTTTGTTGCGGTAAGGGGGATTCGCAGGATTAACAAATCCCATGCATGCATCCTCGGTCACTTCGCGGCAATCACGAATGCTTGAACATCAGCAAGCACAAGTCCCGGTACCCGCGAAAACTCCTTGCCGTTGAGCGTCGCCACCGAATACCTCTCATTGAGGGCGGTGGCCGCTATCATCAGGTCATGAGCGCCGATGATCTGCCCCACTGATTCCAGATGCGCCCACAATGCGGCGTGTCTCCTTGCCGAATGCAAGCCAAAATCAAGGACTGGAATTCGCTCCAGTATTCCCTCCACATTTTGAAATCGTTTCGCTCGGCGCTCGGGGGTATTGGCTCTTTCCACTCCGTGCAAAAGTTCCGATGCAGTGATAGCCGCAATGAAGAAATCCTCTTCGCTCCTCGAAGCGAAAAAAGCTTCCAGATCAAATCGCCCCCGCTCATCGGCAATCAGAATAGAACTGTCGATGATCAATCCCATTGCGATGCGGGTAACGGCAGATTCTTCTTCGCCGCTGCTAGTTCTTCCTCAAGAAGGGCGGCTTCGTCCGCACCCAATCTCGGCAGTGTCGCCCATGCCTTTGCCAGTTCCGCTCCTGTGCAAGTTCGTGGACATGGCACCACCAGGGCGACAGGCTTACCCGCTTTGATCAATCTCGCCGATTCCCCGCGATAGCGAATTCGATTGATGAGGTCGGAAAAGCGCCTGGAGGCTTCAGTGACGGTCATCGTGATCATAGAATCAGATTATCAGATAATTCCAGAAGATCAAGAGGCCAAACCTCCCCTACTGCCCTCACAATCCAGGCTTGATCTCCACCGCGCCGCTCCACGCCGGGGAGGTGGCGGTGCCGGGCATCTCTGGCAGCACGAAATGGCCCCAGCCCTGGTCGCGCCGCAGCACGCCGTTGATGGGCACCGTCCGCGTGATCTTCAGGGCCGCATTCGCCGGGTTCGGGTCCACCAGTTTAAAGCTGCCGGTGAAGGTGCCCGTGGCCGTGCTAAAGGTCAGCACCACCTTCTTCGGGTTATCCACCCCGCCCGATAGGGCGAGCTTGGCCGTATGCGTGTTGGTGATGCGGAAAGGCTGGTCCAGCGCATCTTCCGTCAGCGCGTCCAGACCACCCTGAGCGAAGTCCAACGTCGCGTTGTTGATCCCCGCATCGATCGCACCTAACAACAAGCGCAGTGTCGACGGCTTCACCCACTTCTCCCCATCCAACTCCAGCGCCACCGGACCATAACCAATTCTATAGGTGCGGTCCGCCGTCGCGGAGGGGCCGGTCTTGATCAGCCGCAGCGTGCCGCCCAGCGTGTTATTCGCAAAGGTGGAGGCCGCGTCGCTCACCAGCAACTCCTCGCCATGCAGCGATCCCTTGTTCTTGTACAGCAGCACATAAATGGGAACCTGCCCGGCCGGCCACAACGCGCCGCCCAGAGTGAAGGTGCCGCCGTCCGGCGTGCGACCGCCGCCGGTGATCACACCGGCGGTGGAGACATTCGTCTGCGTCCAACCATGACCCTGCGGCACGCTGGCGTCATTCTCCAGCGCCTCCGGCACCTTGGCCGTGGCATTGTAGTTGCCGGCAAATGCGCCCGCCGGTTTGGACTTGGT
>JAXMIV010000313.1:0-7705 GCA_034377045.1 Prosthecobacter sp.
TGGTGCTTTTTGAACGGAAACCGACCCGCACCTCCGCCGGTGGACCAAGCCTGTGCAGCGTTTCCAGATGTCCTTGTTGCGGGATCTGCAGGCCGAACAAGGAGCGTGTATCGCCATCCACTTGCGGCGGATCATTCCAGACCGAGCGCTCAAGGGTATCGAGTTGCGGGCCAAAGGCGGGAATCAGCGGATCGATCAACCGGCGGACGCGCGCCCAACCGCGTTCTCTCGCCGTGCGGGTGAGCGGCCCACTGACGCTGGTGTAATGCCAGGCGTCCGGCAGGTAAAGCCGATGCCGTGTCTCCAGGATGCCGATCTCCGCCAAGGCTGGCGCAAAGACCGGCAGGCTGCCCATGATGCCAAGTTTCTGCCCCGGCTTCGGGCTTGGCATTTCAAACACCAGGCGCACGGAAAAGGCCTGGCGCGCACCGTTGCCGCCTGAGGGCAGGCGTACGAGAAGATCGGTGGAGCCTTCACGCCGCATCGGCTGCTGCGGCTCCCGGCCCACAAACACATCGCTGACCAGCCGCGCGCCCTGGGGCAGGCGCACCACGAGAAATTGTAGATCGTTGTTCTTCACCCAATAGACCGCCTCGGTCGTTTGCGCCTGATCGGTAGCCACGGCGGTGGTCAGATCCGCATGCGTCACCATTGCCTGCGGTACCGCAAAATAACTGTTCTTCGCCAGCTCCACACTGAGCTTGATCGGCAGGCTGCGGTACTTATAGGCGAGGAAAACTCCGGGCCGAACAATCTGGCTGTCTAACTCGCGCGCATCCATTTCCTCCAGCGTTTCGGCATCGGCCTTGCGGATCTCCAGGCTGTCCGCTTTGACCACGGCGACCTGGCCCGTCTCCTGAAAGGCGCCGGGCACATGCACCTGCAGAAATTCGATCTTCGCCGTCTTGCCGGATTCGAGGGTGGCGATCTTTTCATGACTGCCCTTGATGCTGAACGCGCCCATCTTCTCGCTGCGCAGCACCACTTCCCACAGCACATAGTTGGTTAGATCAGGAAGGGTTGGAGCCGTGGCGGGCTGGTAGGTTTTGTTGATCTCCTTGACTTGCGGGTCCACGAAACGCACCTCGTCCGCGACCGTCTTCGGCACCGCCAGCACAAACCGGTCCGTGGCGGCATAAGCCACGTCAAAGGCCAGCGTCCAGGCATGCCGGGTGGACTGTTCCCTGGCTTCCACCAGGGTCAGCACGTCGACGCTGACCTGTGGATTGCGGCTCTTCAGCGACAGCACGGCCGCCTTCGCGGCATCGCGATAACGAAAGGCGAGCGTGGTCTCCGCGCCCCGGCCCATCGGCGAGGCAGCACCGCCGGCCAGGGCGTTGACATCCTCCTGTTGAAAGTCACCGAGCAGCTTCGTGTTTGCCTCCAGGCTGCTGTGCAACCCGACACCCAGCGTGGCCTCATGACGCGTGACATTCTGCGGGGTGAAGACAGGCAGCGTCAGGTCATCGGTCACTTGAGCGCGTGTCTGCCGCGCGCGCAGTTCGATTTGAAAATCACCCAGCTTCTGTTGCGGCAGCTTCACCACCACCACGGGTGCGGTGGCGCCATTCTCCACGCTCCACTGATCCACCATACCTTTCACATCGCTCACCGTCCAGTTCGCCGGCAGGCCGATGCGGGCCTCGAAAATGCCCACGCGGCGGACCTTGAAGTTGAATTGCGCCTCCAAACCAATCGCTTCACGCCTAACATCAAGTTTGCTCAAAGAAGTGACCTCCACCTGCGCGACGGCCTCCGCCACATCAAAGGTGAGCTGATAGGGCTGTTTCAGCAGGCGAAAGGTGCCTACATCCCCCGTGCCGCCGTTCGCGGCCTGGGTGCGGCTGGCGGCGGTCAGGGTCTTTGGAATGGCGTCCAACTGCGTCTCCGCTTTGACGGCCACCTCCCCGCGTGCGTAGGCGGCGCCAATCATCTCCAGTTCCGGCACGCGTACCTCCACCGGCAGTTTCGCCACGGGTGATTCCAGCGAAAGATGCAAGACGTAGTCATCGCGCAAGGGTTTCTCCGGCAGCACCAGCAAGGTCTTGCGCCCCGCCGCGGCCGCCTCCACCCGCCATTCGCGAATGCCATTGCCCGCGACGCCGATGATCTCCTGTTCCGCGGGCAGGCCAATACGCAGTTCACTGACCGGAGCGCGCAGGATGCGGTACGCGATGTCCGCCGTGGTGGTCAGGGAGCCGACACCGATCTGCGTGCTCATTTTTGTGTCCGCGAGAATCAGTGGTGTCATCGGTGTGGCCACTTCCTTCGGCGACCAGGCGATTTCCTGGGCAGCGCCGCTGCCAAAGAAACAGGAGAATTGCGTCTGCCCGTTCGCGGCCTGCGCTGTGTAGGCTGCCGCCGGATTCAACACAAACTCCAGACCTTCTTTAGGCACGCTCATGGTTAGGCGAGACACGGCGGCGCGGGGCAAATTCAGGATCACGCGTGACTTTCCCTCGCCGCGAATGACGGGCGCGTAGATCTTCATCGTGATTTCGTAGGCGCCTTTGTCCGGCAACAAAAGGTCCGCGCCGTCCACGCGGGAGCGCAGGACCGCCTTGCCTGTGTTGGCCTCCCCAATGCCGGGAGCGGCTTGGTTCAGCAGCGGCAGCAGCACCCAGCCTTTCTTGAAGGACTCCACGCTCAGTTTCGCCTCCAGGATCACGCTGTCACTTTCGACACGACCGGTGTACTCAGCCCGTGCCAGCACGGCATCCGCGGGTGGCGGCTTGTCATCCTCGTGGCGTTTGAGCGTCAGTTCATTCCAGAGATCAAGAAATTCACGATACGGCAGAAACACGCCTTTGCCACCGTCTTTGAAGACCTTCTCCAGTTCTTCATAGGGCACATAAACGGTGCGTTCACGCTCCCGGACCGGCACCCGCTCATCTTTGCCGGCGGCAGGCGGCGCCGGGGGAGCGAGCACAGCCGGCGGCGCCACGGGAGGAACGACCGGAGGCGCCTGCTGAGCCTCCAGGAAAGACGCTGTCAGAACCAGGCCAAGAATACCAGAAAACCGTAAGGTGCGCATAAGAAGAATCGAGGCTGAATTGCTGCCATGCTATCGGGGCGCCAACCGAATGGCGAGTAAAGAGCATGTAAAACCTGAGGGCATGACGTCCGAGAATGCATTCTCTTGGGAAGAGGAAGATCACTGCCATTCGGCAAGCTGGAAGTTTGGCCTGCCCGTGGGATTGCGCTTGGCATTTGGCCGATCCAATGCTTAAAAGCGGGGGCCTATGAAATACAATGTCGCAAGAGATGGCCAGCAGGTGGGAGTATTCCTGGAGTATGAGATCCGGGCGAAAATCCAATCCGGTGAATTGCTGACCTCAGATCTTTACTGGACGGAAGGCATGGCTGACTGGCAAAGCCTCGGTTCCGCCGGCCATCTTACCGGCGCCGTCAATCCCTATGCGCCGCCTTCAGTCGACGTCTCGCGGCCAATGGAGGTTGGCGGTGCGCGCATTGAACTCGCTGGCCTTGGGGAGCGGCTTGGGGCGGTCATGCTTGAATCCTTGGTGGCCATCGTCTGCGTTATCCCTTTGGGCATCGGCATCGCCATTATGGATGAACCAAATGCCAATACCATGCTGGGTGGTGGCCTCGCGGCGGTTGGCGGACTAGCCTTGCTGGCGCTGATGATTTATAACCTCGTTCTGCTCGCCACAAAGGGGCAGACCATCGGCAAAAAGTGGCTAAATATCCGGATTGCCGATTTCGAGACCAATGGCAATCCCGGTTTTGTTAAGGCCTTCTTGCTGCGCAGCTTTGTCAATGGCGTCATCGGCGCCATACCCCTTGTTGGGCCGCTTTATTCCATCACCGACATTTGCTTCATCTTCCGTGACGACCGCCGTTGCATCCACGATTTGATCGCGGGAACCCACGTCGTGAAGGGAACGCTTCCCTGAAATTCACCGCCGGGCCGCCGCCTCAATTCAAACCCAGGCGCGCCATGCCCGGGAACCGGGCTTCGACATACCGCAGTTGAGGGTGGACCTTGCGGCGGCGCGGCGCACAGGAGGTGAGGGCACTCTCCAGCAAAAGCGAAACGCGAAACTCGTGCGCTCCATCCGGACGGCGGACCGCCGGGCATTCCACCACAAAGCCACTGACGGTGATCCAGGCATCAGCCTTGGCGTCACAGCAGTGTTGCAGGGCACACGGCAGCGTGTCGCGCCGGATCCTGATTTGCAATTCCGCGCCGATCTCAAAGCGCTGGCGTGACCAGAAGATCAGTCCACCCGCACTGACGCTACACAGTTCAACGACAGCCTGCCCTCCTCCGCTTCTCTTGGACTCGGAGGCTTCCTGCTGGTGCTGGCTGTGTTTAGCCATTGAGGACAGGACAAATATTTGGATCACCACCAGTCCACAACGGCGGCTGCGGACAATGGGAAACAAGGCGCACAGCGGCACAAAGTCAATGAGGAGTCGTCATGTTCAAACCCCACTTAATCGGTTGACTTTGGATCAAAAGCATCCCGCAATCCGTCTCCCAGAAAGTTCAGCGCCAACAGGCTGACTGACATCGCAATCGCCGGGAAAGCCAGCAGCCACCACTTGCTGTCGAGGGGATTGATGGTCTGCGCGCCGTCCTTCAGCAGGGAGCCCCAGCTTGCCGCCGGGTCTTCGATGCCCAGGCCCAGGAAACTCAAGAACGACTCATCCAGAATCACCGCGGGAATGGTCAGGGTCAGATAGGTCAAAATGATCGTGCTGAGGTTGGGCAACAGATGCCGGCGCAGGATGACCCAGCCGCTCTGACCCATGGCGCGGGATGCGGTGACGAAGGCCATCTCCCGCAGCACCAGCACCTGGCCCCGGATGATGCGCGCCATCGTCAGCCATTCCACCACTCCCAGGGAGATGATCATCACTAGAACCTTCGAATACGGCATCAGCGCGCGCGCGCCTTCCTCCGCGCTCCGCCATCCTGCCTCCTGCGCCCACAGGCGCGCGCCATCCAGCCAGTCCTTAAAGACATCGTCAAAGACCGCGATGAAAATCATGATGAACAGAATGCGCGGGATCGCATAGAGCATGTCCACCGCGCGCATCATGAAGGCATCCACCCGCCCACCGAAGTAGCCGCTGATCATCCCATAGGCCGTGCCCACGATGAGGGACAGAAACGCGCCCACAATGCCCACGCCGAGTGAAACCTGGGCGCCGGTGAGCAGGCGGTAAAACAGATCCTGGCCGTTCTTGTCCGTCCCGCAGTAGTGCATGTGCCCCGTTTCGGCATCGCGCGTAAACGGCGGCAAAAAGGTGCCGCTGCTCGTGGCCTTGAGTTCCTCCGGCAGAGCAAAAGGCAGGCTGAAGGCGATCAAGACGAGCACACCGAGAACGATGAGCGAGACCATCGCCGGACGGTTCCCGCGCACGATCGCCCAGCCGCCGGGCCTGCTGATGAAGGGCGCTTTTCCGGCTTCAGGCATAGAGGCGAATGCGCTTGTCCAGGACGCTGTACAGTACGTCCACGATGAAGTTGAAAAACACGAGAAGAACACAATACACCACCACCGCCCCGCACAGCAGAAAGGGATCGCGATTCTGGATGGCATTGACAAAGATGCTGCCGGCGCCGGAGATGTTGAAGACACTCTCCACTACCATGGAGCCGGTGAGCAGATGCGCCGCCAGCGGCCCCAAGTAGGTGACCACCGGCAGGATCGCCACCTTCATCGCATGCCGCGCCAGGGCCTGTGCTTCACCCAGACCCTTCGCGCGCGCCGTGCGCAGGAAGTCACTCTTCAGCACATCCAGCAGGCTGTTGCGCATTAGCCGCGCCACATACGCCACATAAGGCGCCGCTAAACAAATCGAGGGCAGGATCAGGTGTTCGACTGAGCCCCAACCGCCAATCGGCAACCAGCCAAGCCACAGTCCAAACACCGCCACCAGCAACGGCCCTGTGATGAACGAAGGGATTGAAATGGCGAGCAAGGCTCCGAACATGGCCCCCCAGTCAATCCAACGATCCCGCCGCATCGCCGCCACGGCGCCAATGAGGACCCCGAAAATGCTCGCGATCACAAACGCAATGCCGCCGAGCAACAGTGAAGACGTCAGCTTTTGACCGAGCACCTCCGCGACCGTCCAGTCCCGGTAGCGGGTGGAAACGCGCAGATCCAAATGCGCCAAATCATTGAGATAAGCCCCATACTGCTGCCACAGAGTCCCGTTGAGCTTGTACTTCGCGGCGATGGCCTCCTGCACCTGGGCCGAGCCTTGCTTCTCTTTGTCAAACGGCCCGCCCCGCAGGGAACGCGTCAACAAAAAGGTCAGTGACACCGCAAAGAACAGCACCACGATGCTGGCCAGGAAGCGGCGAAGAAGAAAGGCGGCCATTCAGCCCAAGATGGAGGCGCTTCGCCGAACCGGCAAGCATTGCCGCCGCGATGCGGGCTTGATTCCTGGCAAATTCTGCCAAACTACGGCGTTTGTTCTGCCTCCCATGCTCACCTTTGACGCCCACCTCGACCTCAGCCTCAACGCCCTCGAATTCAACCGCGACCTGCGTCTGCCGGCGCATGAACTGCGGCGCCGCGAGGCGGGAATGACGGGAAAAGGCATTGGTCGTGGCACCACCGCCTTTCCGGAAATGCGCCGTGGCGAGGTGGGCCTCTGCGTCGCCACCCAATTGGCGGGCTGCATGGCTGGGCCCCGGCCGATCGCCAACTGGATGTCTTCCGAGCAGGCTTGGGCGCAGACGCAGGGCCAGCTCTCCTGGTATCATGCGATGGAGGAGGCTGGTCACATGCGGCAGATCAAGGATCTGCGCGGCCTTGACGAAATGATCGCCCTGTGGACCAACGGCCAGCCGAACGACAACAAGCCCATCGGCTACGTCCTCAGCCTGGAAGGCGCGGACAGCATTCGCTCCGTCGGCCACCTGGAGCGCGCCTGGGAGCAGGGCCTGCGCGCCATGGGGCCAGCTCATTACGGCGTCTGCCGTTATGCACTCGGCCATGACATGGTGGGCGGGCTTCCCGCGAACGGCAAAGAACTGGTCCAGGAAATGGATCGCCTGGGCATGATCCTCGATGTCACCCATCTCTCGGATGGCTGTTTTTGGGACGCACTGGAAATCTTCCAGGGAACCGTCTGGGCCAGTCATTCCAATTGTCGTGCGCTCGTTCCCGATCCCCGCCAGTTCAGCGACGAACAGATCAAGGCGCTCATCTCACGCGGCGCCGTGCTCGGCTCCGCCCTGGATGCGTGGATGATGATTCCCGGCTGGATTCGCGGCAAGACCATGCCCCAAGACGTCCATCTGAAACTGGAAGTCATTGTCGATCACATGGACCACATCTGCCAGCTCGCTGGCAACGCCATGCATGTTGGCATCGGCACCGACCTCGACGGCGGCTACGGCACCGAGCAGACCCCGGAAGATCTCGACACCATCGCCGATCTGGCCCGCATCCCCGACATGCTCGCGAAGCGCGGCTACAGCACGCAGGACATCGAAAACATCATGCACGGCAACTTCTTCCGCCTCCTGCGCCAGGCGCTGAAGTGAGGCGGTGTCTTCGGCCCACTCCCGCACTTGCTCCGGGGCTGAATCTTCGTACGCTAAACGGTTCAAAGCCCCCCAGCCATGAGCCAAGCCACTGCCATCACTCCCACGCGCGAACAAGACTTTCCTGAATGGTATCAGCAGGTCGTTCGCGCCGCTGATCTCGCCGAAAAT
>JAXMIV010000314.1:0-2676 GCA_034377045.1 Prosthecobacter sp.
GCAGTTGGCGACCGACCATGGAACTGAGGGATTGCAGATCCAATTCGGTGATCTTCGACAAGGTGAGCAACGGCGTGCCGAGCGCGCCGAAGGCGACGGGCGCGGTGTTGCCGATGAGCGCGAGTTTTGCCGCTTCCAGAGGACGAAAGCCAAGACCGATCATGAGGGCGCCACTGATGGCCACGGGCGCGCCAAAGCCCGCCGCGCCCTCAATGAAGGCACCGAAGGCAAAGGCAATCAGCAGCGCCTGGATCCGGCGGTCGCCCGAAACGCCGGCCACCTGTTTTTGCAGCACGGCGAACTGCCCCGTCACCACCGAGATGTCGTAGATAAAGATGGCATTCAGGATGATCCAGCCGATGGGAAAGAGTCCGAAAGCCGCGCCGTAACCGCCCGCGGCCAGCACAAGTGAGCCGGGCATGCCATAGACGAGCACGGCGATCAGAGCCGCGACGATGAGGCCCGCCAAGGCGGCTCGATGCGCCCGCACATGCCAGAAGGCCAGCAGCCCCAGCAAGGTCGCCACGGGAAGCATGGCGATGACGGCGGAAAGGCCGGTGTTTCCCAAAGGTGCGTAATTCTGTGACCAGGGCATGAGGTGAGTCTTAAACGCAGGAAATGCGTCAAGCATTCGGACTCATCACCAGAGGGTCGAAGATCATTCCACCGACTCTGGGTGGCGCTTCACCTCTCCACGCAGCACCTCAGCATAATCCTCAAGTTGGCGACGGGCGGCGGCGAACGCATCGCGGATCGAGACGAAAACGTCCTTATGATCGGGCTGCACCTCGTGGTGTTTTTCCAGTTCATCCGTCTCGCTATGCACCAGGGAGCTGTGCTGGGACGGTTGGTGATTGACGGCGATTTCAGAGCCCGGCACGCCGATGTCGATGCTGACCTCAAAACCCCTGCCGGCGCGGCCAGGCGCCTCCACCACGACCCTGCAACTGGTGATGCGGCTGAAGTAACGATCCAACGCCACGGCCTCCTCGCGAATCCGCGTTTCCACGGCGGGTGAGGGTTCCATGCGGCGAAAGGTGATCTGGACGGGGAGGTTCATAGGTTACTGGGGTTCAAAGAGACATCGTAACTGGGGACGGAAGTGGGTGGTTCGCAATGATTGGAGGGATGGTAAATGGGGGATCAAAGCGATTCACCGGGAACAAAGGCCGGCATGAGCCGCATGGCGTTGGCGGGCACGGTATTCGTTTCAGCGAGCTGTCGCACTGCGAGCACCATGCGGCTGGCGAATTGCTCAGGCTGGATGGCATAACGGGCCACGGTGGGGCTGGCGGCATCGAGAATGGGATCGCTGTCGCGCGAGACGACCGTCACATCCTTCGGGATGCGCCTGCCGCGGCGCATGAGGTGCATCATCACCGTGAGGACGTGTGGAACACCGCCAACAAGGAAAGCGGTGGGCGGGTTGGGCGAGCGCAGGCATTCGTCGATCAACGTGCAGAGGTGTGCCGTGGTGGTATCGTGCCGCAACACCTGGATCTCGGCGCCGGTCATTGGTTTCAGGGCATCGCGCAAACCCTCCTCGCTGGCAATGTCACCGCCATAGACGCTTTTGGACAAGACGAGGGCGACGCGGCGATGGCCCTTGCGCCAAAGCATGCCGCCCGCATGATGGCAGGCGGCGTGGAAGTCCACATCCACAGACGGCAGGCTGATCCCCGGCGCACACGACCCAAGGATGAGGCAGTTGAGCTTTTGGCGGTTTAACCAGCGTTGCATGGGCTCCTGAGCGCTGAGTACGATCCAAACCGTGGCTTGATGTTCCGCCATGAATTGAGCCAGGGCACGATCCGGCTTGGCGGTGTAAAGGGCAGGATTGATGTGAAACTGCACGACGCACCCGGCAGCGGTCAGCTTGGCGCGCAGGGCGTCCATGACGAACGAGATTCGTGACGACAGAGAAAGGAAGGAGCGCGGCATGAGAATGCCGATGACCTTTTTCCCGAGGCCCGCGCTGTGGCTGTGGTTGCGGCGGCTTTTGATGCGGCGGCGCTGGCGGCCACTGACCTCCAGCCAGCCGATGCGCTGCAATTCCTGAAGCGCGGAGCGCAGCGTGCGGCGGCTCACCTGCAGGCTTTCGCAGAGCTCGCGCTCAGCGGGAAGATGATCCCGCCAATGGCCTTTCTGGATGCCTTCGCGCAGGCTGTCCACCGTCTGCGCCACCAGTGAGAGGCGCTTTGGCAGCTTCGGTGTGGAGGGTGCCTTGGACTTCATCTGGTGCCGTGATGTGACCAGGACTAAACACTCGTCAGCGGCCCTGTGGCAAACAGAATCTCCATCTGCTTTCGCACCATGCCACCCGGTGCCTTTTCAAGCCAATGACACCGCAAAAATACCGTGCGATTCTTCTCTTCGGCCCACCCGGCAGCGGCAAGGGTACGCAGGGCAAAGCTCTCGGCTCACTGCCGGGCTTTTTTCACTGTTCCTGCGGCGATGTCTTTCGCTCGATGGATCTGCGCACTGAATTGGGGCGCGCGTTTCTTGAGCATTCCAGCCAGGGCCGCCTCGTGCCGGATGAGATCACCATTCAGCTCTGGCTGGCACGCATCAGGAGCTGCGTGGAGACTGGAGTCTTTAAGCCGGACGAGGACCGCCTGGTGCTCGATGGCATCCCGCGCATTGCGCGTCAGGCCGCGCTGATGGATGAGATGGTGC
>JAXMIV010000315.1:0-3902 GCA_034377045.1 Prosthecobacter sp.
ACGGTCATGACCTGGATGGCGCGCCGCGCGCCGCGGGTGCGCAAGGGGTACTCGCGGGCAAATTCAATGAAGGCGTCGATGTCGCGGTTTCCGGTGGCATCAAACTCCGCCGCGATGTCCGCCATTTGCGCCAATCGGCGAGAATGGAAGGCGTCCATTTGCGGCAGCACCTCAGCCAGGCGCGGCGCCCACGCCTCAAGGAAGGCGGCAAAACCGCTTTCAAAGATCAGGCTTTGAATCACGGTGATCGCATAGCGCCACGAACCACCCTCCTGTGCCACCTGCGGCCAGAGCGGGCTCATCTTCAAATGTTCCAAAGCGAGGTGATCGCCGGGATGCGCCGCCAGCGTCAGCAGGGAGAGCAGCGCCAGGGTTACCACATTGTCCGTGCAGGGATGCTGATCGGATTCGCACACCACCTCCATGCCGGTCAGGGCGCGCAACTCTTCCGTGATGGCTTGCGCATCTTTGTTCTGGCGCACGAGGATCGCACAGGACAATCCCCGCCGCAGCGGTTCAATCTGCTTCAATAGCGCTGCCGTGATATCAATCGTGGTTAGGGCTTCTTCCCCGCCGCCAGCCACTGCGGGCGACAGCAGCGCGGCGCAGCCCGTGAGGTCCTTGTGCACCGCCACATGTGGCTGGAACGAAAAACCCTTGGTGCTTTGCGCCGGCAGCAGTGCCTCCAGCGCCGCCGCATCTCCGAACACCGCGTTGACCGCATCCAGCACCGGTTGGGCGCTGCGATGGGATTCGAACAACGGTTTCCGCTGCAAGCCACGAACCCCGTCGGTCGGATACGCAGCGAGGATGTCATCAAACAAACCGGGTTCCGCCTGCCGCCAGAGGTAGATCGATTGTTTCGGATCGCCGACAGCGAAGAAGCTGCGCTGTCCGTCCGCATCCTGAATGACCTCATCGACCAGTCCGCTGATGACGCGCCATTGCACGCGGCTGGTGTCTTGAAACTCATCCAGCAGCCAGTGCTGATGCCGGCCATCCATGCGAAACCAGAGATCACCGCCGCCCTGCATCCAGGGGGAATGGCCGGTGGCGGCCTTGCATAGGAGACGTTGCACATCGGCAAAGGACAAGCGGCCCCGCGCCCGCACCCCGCGATCATATTCGGCGGAGAACAAGGTCATCAGGTTTGCCAGTCCCCGGGTGCGTTCAGCCCGCACCAGAAACTCTCGGGCCATCAGTCCTTCGGCCAGCCCTACCAGGGCCTGCGCCGCGGGGCCGGCGACGGTCATCTTCGCGCCCCAACTCAGCTCCGCCTGTCCCTGCTGAAGCTCTGCCCAGGCATCCTGGCACTTTTTGAGGAAGTAGGTGACGCGATCCGGCATCGGCAGGCCCGGCATCGTGCGCGGAGCCTGTTCCACCAGCTCATCGAGGAATCGGATGCCATTCTTGTGGTTAGGCTTAAAATGCGCCTGCAAAGCTTCCAGGATCTCGCCGATCGGTTGCAGTTGCCGGCGCGCGGGGGTGCCGGCCGGCCAGATCTGGGGCGCGTTTCCCCAAATGTCCCCCGGAGTGGCGCCACTATCCTCCCACAACGCCAGGCCGGACGCCGCCCATTCCTGGAGACTCGCGTCCACGCTCTTTTCCTCCGCGCCAAAGGTCGCCTGCTTGTAGGCCTCCAACAGCAGTTGCAGGGCTTCCGTTGCATCGTCGATGTACAGCCGCTCCAGCATCGCCTCCAGGGCGTCGCGCCGCGCCAGCGCCGCCTCGTCCTCATCCATGACCCGTGCCCCGGCCGGCAGGCCGAGTTCCAGGGGGAAGCAGGCGGCGATATGGCCAAAGAAACTGTCCATGGTCCCCAACCGCAGGCGATGCATCCGCCGGGTCACGCGCCGCAACATCGCCTGAAAGTCCGGCAGCACGGCGATGGGCGGCTCCGCCCCTTTGAAGTAGGCCGCCGCACCCTCGGGTGACTCCGCCAAATCCGCCAGACGTTGCAGGATCCGGCTGAAAAACTCCCCCGCCGCCTTGCGTGTAAAGGTCATCGCCGCAATCCCGTCCGCCTGCTCCCCGAGGGCCAGCAAATGCAGGTAGCGCTGCACCAACTGATAAGTTTTGCCGGCCCCGGCAGAGGCCGAAATTAACAGATGGGTGAGCGGGGCGGGGGACGGCACGTTTTCAGATACGAGGGCATGACCAAGGAGAAAAGGAAAAATACGGACCATCGGACCATCAGAACCCTTGCATAATTGAGAAAGAGAGCTTGTATATCGAGTCCAGGCATGTCAGATTTTACTAAGTCTCCCATGAAATTCAAACTCACCGCCGTCACCCTTCTGTTGTTCGGAGCCCTTGGGCTCTTCCCCACATCGGCCCTTGCGCGTCCCGAGCCGCTCATCATTAGTGAAGATAGCCGTGCGGGTCGACGACCCGGCACGACTCCCTTCGGTACCTATGCGGCCTTGGACCTGAGCATTCGCAATGGCGAAGTGTCCACAATCAACTCGGACACCGTCCTCAGGTACGGCAAGCCTACGCTTGTCCGCTATCATGGCGTCGATTATTGGCAGGTCCCCGTCACTTATCGCCACCGGATTTTTGGCAATGGGGTGATCATCTCCGAAGCCCGCGCTCTGGTGCGTAATGGCCAGGTGGAACATTGGGTGTTCCGCAATTCGAGCCTGCCCGTGCCGTAAGTTCGCTTCCCGGGACTAACGTTCGCTTTTTATCAGCCACCCCTGATCGCGGAAAGGATTCCGCCCAGTGGGTGGCTTTTTCGTGCCCCGAAACGTCGAATGTGAAATCTAAAACTTGAAATCGCTCCTCCCTATCCTGTAACTCTACCTCCCCGCCCGCTAGCAACCATCAACTCTAAACTCTCACCTTTTCTCCCATGCCCCACATCCAGACCAACGGTATCCAAATGTATTATGATGAACGCGGCAGCGGTGAAGCGCTGGTCTGCATCATGGGCGTCACCGCGCCAGGCGGCGTCTGGGAGGCGCATGCCGCCGAATGGTCGAAGCACTTCCGCTGCATCCTCGGCGACAACCGCGGCGTCGGCCTCACGGACAAGCCCGCCGGCCCGTACACCACGGCGATGATGGCCGATGACTATGCGGGGCTGATGGATGCGCTCGGCATCAAGCAGGCGCGGGTGGTGGGTTGTTCCCTCGGCAGCGTCGTCGCCCAGCAGCTTGCCTTGCGGCATCCGGACAAGGTCAAAAGCATGATCCTGATGTGTACCTGGGCGCGGCAGGACCGCTTTGGCCTCTACACCTGGCAGCACCTGATGAAGTGCAAGGCGACGATGCGCCCGGAAGACTTCATGCACTACGTGCAGATGCTCATCTTTACCAAGCCCTGGTTCGACAACGACGACTGCTGGGGCAACATGCAGCAAGGCCTCCAGGACGCCGCGACCAATCCCGCGCCGCAGCCCGTGCACGCCATGGAAGCCCAAAGCGCCGCCGCCATGACTCACAACACCATCAGTGAGCTCAAGAAGGTCAAGTGTCCTACCCTCGTTATTGGCGGCAAGAATGACGTCTTCACGCCGAAGTGGATGGGGGAAGAAGTCGCTGCCGCGATTCCCGGCGCCGATCTGCATCTTTACGACAACGCCGGCCATGCTTTCCACTGGGAATGCCTCACCGACTTCAATCCGCGCACGACCGAGTGGTTGCTGAAGCATTAACGGCTCCATCGTTATGACCTGATCGAATCAGGTATGAAACTCACGTTGAAAATCCTCGGCTGGGTCGCCATGGCGGCCTTCATCGTCGTGGCTATCTTGGTGATCGATGTTCAGCACGCGGTGAAACACTCGTGCCGGGTGAAGATTGACGATGACGTGCTCGCCACCGCAATCCTTGCCCGCTTTCCCTTTGAACCTTACTATTTGAGCAAGGTGGTCGATAATGTTCCGCAGAGCGGATGGC
>JAXMIV010000316.1:0-6833 GCA_034377045.1 Prosthecobacter sp.
CTCTCCGCTGCCGGTCCGCACTGGTGCCGTCCCGGAGAATCCGGCGGGCCTGGGCGAACACATCCTCCACGCCCATCTTCTGCGCCGTGTCTCCAAGAATCTGTTGCGCCCTGAACAGCCATTGCGCCGCAGAGAACGGTCGATCGTAGCCTTCAACGATGAAGGCTGCGTGGATGCCGGACCGTTTCGCCCGCCAGCGATTTTCCTTGAGGATCCATTGTGACACTTGCGAATAACTCAATCCCGGGCGAGGTTGGTCAATGGCATGGGCCACCAGCAAGCGAAACAAAGAGGCGATGCACAAGACGTCATCCAGGCGCGGACAGGCATCCGTCATGCGCATCTCCAGCGTTGGGTATTTCGCGGCAGGTCGTAAGCCCCACCAGCAATCGCCCGCCTGCTTGATCGTACCCGTGCGGATCAGCATGGCGACGTAGGCTTCATAGGCGCTTTGATCTTCGAAGAATTCAGGAATGCCCATCCGCGGCCATTCATCACACGCCGTTTGACGGTAGCTCATGAAGCCGCTGTCGGCGCCGTCCCAAAAAGGTGACGATGTGCTCAGTGCCAACAACAGCGGCAACCACGGCAGGACTTCGTTCATCACTTGAATACGGTCCACGTGCCCTGGCACTTCAACATGCACGTGCAGGCCGGACAGCACGCTGCGCCTTGCCACGTGCTGGTAGTCTTCAAACAGTTGAACAAAATGAGGATGGTCGGTGGCGTGCTGCAAACGCCAATCGCTCAATGGGTGGCTGCCGGCACTGAGCAGTCCCAGACCGTGACGTTCGAGCGTCCCCCGCAACCTTGAGCGCGCAGAAAACAGGTACTGCGCTGCTTGCGCGACACTGGTGAAGATGGGGGACGCGACTTCGATCTGCCCCTTGAACATTTCATGGGCGAAACAATCGCCGAGCCCCCCCTGACACGCTTCAATCGATGCGTCGGGAGGATTCTCGGCCATACGCCGCGTGGCCAGGTCCGTAATGAAGTATTCCTCTTCAATGCCAAACTTCAGGTGCCTGTCCATCGCCTCACCCCTCACCTTGCCCTTGAATCAAGCCTAGCCTAACGCCGTATCGAGAAACATCATGAGCCCGAACCCTAGCATCAGGCCCAGCGTCGCCGGGGTTTCGTGGCCATTGCGGTGAGTCTCGGGAATCACCTCGTGGGAGACGACGAAAATCATCGCGCCCGCCGCCAGGCCCAGGGCAACCGGGTAACCCAGCGCGAAGCCGGTGGAAATGCCCAGTCCCACGACAGCGCCCAATGGCTCCATCAGCCCTGAGCCGACCGCGATCAGCGCCGCCCGCAACGTCGACACACCCGTCACTCGCAGCGCCAGTGCAATGGCCAGTCCTTCGGGGATGTCCTGGATGGCAATCGCGGTGGTCAATGGCAGACCCACCTTCATGTCCCCGTTGGCAAAACTGACGCCGATGGCCATGCCTTCCGGCAAGTTATGTAGCGTGATAGCCAACACGAACAGCCAGACTCGATTGATGCGCTGTGCGTGCGGGCCCTTGCGACCAATCTTCTGATGCTCATGGGGGACAAAGCGATCCAGCCCGATCATCAGAGCCACGCCCAAACCCAACCCAAGGACCACGACACACGCCGCCAGCAGCTTATTGCCGCAAATGGCCTGCGCCGCCGCGATACCAGGAAGAATGAGAGAGAACGAGCTGGCCGCGAGCATCATGCCCGCGGCGAAACCCAGCATGATGTCCTGAGTCCGTGCGGCAATGTCACGCAAGACCACGGCTAAAACGGCGCCCAGTGCGGTCGCGCCGAAACCCGAGACGCCGCCCAGGAATGCATACCGCAAGTTGACTCGATCCGCCCCGGTCAAGGCGCTGTAGCCGCTGACCAGCAGCAGAGCGGTGACACCCACCAGAGTTGACCAGAACAGAATGCTCAGCCAACTGCCGCTTTTTCCTGGGGCAAACCAGGCGCGCCAGGGGCCTCTTGCAGGCGAAGAATGGTCCGACATCAGGACACCTGTTTTCCGTTGGAGCGCTTACGGGTCGCTTCAGGCGCAGCCATCCGGATCTGTTTTGATATCCGCAAAGCGTCTCGTTCGAACGCCATTGCAGTGGTATTGAACAGCCGATAAAAGTCCTGTGTAGCCTCTGCGGAAAAAGCGTCTGGATTGGAATTCATGGGGTTCACCTCAACTCTCCAGCACCACAAAAAACCGCACGCCGGGTGGCGTGCGGTGACCCTCGTCACGCATCGGGTTTTCCGTAGAGGCCCGCCCCCAAGTCAGCACCCGTGATCGGATCGCTTTCAGGGTCAGACATCGTGCGGACTTTCATGGCCAGCAACAGCTCCTCGTCTTCGGCGCTGAGCTGGACGCTTGCCGTGCCGTCCCCGCCATCGACTGCCGGCTGTGGATCGTCCACGTAATTCCAGTCCTCGCCCTGGTTCCATGGCCCGCGAGTGCTGCCTTCGCCTTGAGACAGGTTGAAATAGACGTTGGTGAATTCCGGCATGCCGGGAAGCTTGCCCTGCGGAAAGTTCGGCTGGATCGCGTGCAGGGCTTTTTCAAAGGAGAGTTGATGGGCGATCTCGCGCGTCATCAGAAACCCCAGCGCCTCTTTCACCCCGGGATCATCCGTGATGTTCATCAAGCGCTCGTAGACGATTTTGGCGCGAGCCTCGGCGGCGATGTTGGAGCGGAAGTCAGCGGTCGGCTCACCGATGGTGTCGACATACGCGGCCGACCACGGCACTCCGGCCGAATTGGTCAGCGGTGCCCCGGCGCCGTACAACAGGCTGGTAATGTGCGAGTCATTGCCCGCTCCATTGATCGCGCGGTACAGCTCGCCTTCATCGTCCACCCCTTCTGCCAGTTGACCCTTGGCGCCCTTGTTGAGCATCACGATGATCGATCCGACGACCTCCAGGTGACTGAGCTCTTCGGTTGCAATGTCCATTAGCAGATCCTTTCTTCCCGGATCATCCTCGGCCAAAGCCTGGGTGAAGTAGCGGGACGCCGCCGCCAGTTCGCCTTGGGCGCCGCCGAATTGTTCGAGCAAAAGGTTCGCCAACCCCGGGTTGGGTTGAGCGACACGCACGGTGTATTGAAGTCGTTTGTTATGTAGAAACATGACGAATCTCCTCAGGCCTGAAGGGGCGTCGATACCCATCCGGCAAATAACCAAATGCGCCGCCCACAGTTATCTGAAGGTGCCGCGCCTGAGAAAATTTTAAAAAGATTGGCCACTCGCGACAGGCGGCATTGGAGGCGGGTTTTGGCATGCTTTTGTCACCAGTCGTCGGCGATCAATCAATCGATTCAAACTTTTATCGGTCGCCAGATCTCCACCGCTGTCTCACCTGTTTTTCATCGTTCGACGGTGCTTGAGAAGCGGAAAAAAACGGGAGGTCTGTGTCAGGCCTCCCGCTGTTTTTTGCAGCCCTTTATGAAGCGCCGGATTACGAGGTGCCCAAACCTCGTGACAGATCGGCTGGTGTATCGGAAGCCGCGTGGTATTCCCCTTGCGGTTTCGTTTCTACGTCCGAGTGATCGGTGGTTTTGGTCACGGTGTCGCGCACAGCCTCGAACCCCTCCCTCGCCTGTTGCTTTACCTTATCGGCCAGGCCGGCGCTGGTTTTGCCCATGTAGCGTTGCTCGGTCGCTGTCGAAGGCAATGCCGCACCCAGCATGGCACCTAACGCGATGCCCGCGGCGGCGACCATCAGGGGTTGCTCCTTCAACAACTGACTGAATTGAGTCCCCAGCACCTGCGAACTGCGGACCAACCGGTCACTGGCATCATGCACGGCATGACTGATGGTGTCGGTAGCAGCACCCAGGTTGTCGCCCATGTGAGCGGCCTTGCCCTTGATGGTCTGATAACCGTCCTTGAGCGTGTCAGCCGTCTGGTGCAAATGGTCACGGGCACTGTCGATGCCATCAGCCAGACCGTCGGCCCACTCGCCGACTTTGTTCTGATCCGGGCCCACGCGATAGCCTGGACGGGGTGACGGCGGGCGATTCTGACTCATCATCAACCACAGCAAACCGACGGATGTCAGGACGGCGGGAACCGGATTGTTGCGAACGCTGGTGCCCAGGTTAGTCAGGAATGTCGTGCCGTTGCTTTGCATCATCGTCAGCGCCTGATCGAACATCTGCCCAGGGGTGAACTTGCTTTCCAGCGCATCGACGATGTTGCCGATACTCGCCCGCTGAGCATCGATTTCACGCTCGATGGCTTCAGGGCTTTTTGCCGCTTCGATGTCGAATTCACTGTTCATGAGACTTTCCTCCGCAGCGCTTCCTGGTCTTTGTTCAAGGCATCCAGCGTGCGATCAGGCTTGAAGTGGGACGGCTCGAATTGTTTTTTCCCGGACTGCAGCATGGCGAACCCGACGATCATCACCACCACGCCGACAATCAGCGCCGCCAGCCACGGCGCCATCACGGTGCTGAGGCCATAGACTGCGGACATCAACAGAATGATGAACCCCGCCAACAGGACAATCGCCCCTCCCGCAACCCCGGCGATGCCGGCTTTGAGTGTTGTGAGACTGGCTTGAAGTTCGGCTTTGGCCAGCGCCAGTTCCTTGGTGAACAGCGCGGGCACTTCACGGGATAACTGACGTAACAGACCGACGACCGAAGCGTCATGGTCCGGCGCGTGTACCGGTCTTGAGCCTGGAAAATCTGGATCTTCTCTGTTCATCACAGTGCTCCATTGACGTTTGTCGAACCCGGTGTGGAGGTCGTCGCGAAGTTCGAAGGGTGGTCTTGCTCGCTCGGTGGGGCCGGCGTGTTGTCAGTGCGTGACGCGACGGAGGTTTCATAGGGGCGTTGCGCACCAAAACCGCCTGGCGGAGGCATCGAGTGGCCGGCTGCCGGGTTGTTGGCATCGGTGAAGGTGGCCGCCGGGGAACTGCCGGCCTTCAGAAATCGCGACAGGCCGAAGCCCAGCGCGATGCTGCCGGCAATGAACAGCCCTGGATTGCTGCGGGCCAGCTCGGCCCCGTCATGCAGCAGCTGTTCGGCACTTTTGCCGCGCAAGTTTCCGGCCAGGCCACTCATGGATTCCGCCATGTCGGCCAGGTAGTCGGACATGCCGAGGGTGTCCTTGCTTTCGAGTTCGGAGACAACCGATTTCGCGCCCTTGGCCAAAGCCTCGATCTGATCGGCGGCGGTGTCGCGGTATTGCCCGAACTGAGCGTCCGCCTGTTGTCGTGCACCCTCAAGTGCCTCCGTCACGTCCTCCTTCAAGTGCTCAAAGCCTGGCTCCGGCCCTGGGGAATCGGGCTTGTCTGGCTGACTCCCGGTGGTGCTGTCTGAAGTATTCATGTCATCCCTCGCCTTCTGTCTGTAATCAAGCGTTCCGGGAGTTCGCAGTGAGTGCAGCCTCCCTCACTGCAGATGACGAAGGGGGGTGATGGGGAGTTCCAACGGAGTGATGATCTGCTTTTCTGTGGGAGGCGAAACTAAATTCGTAGAGGGATAAGGGGTATCGCGAGGAGGCATGCAAGGTCGTTGTTTTTGAAACCGGGTCAGGCGGATCTTCATCACACCTGACCCGCACCGTCAGGCTTTGGCGGCCATCGCGGTGACTTCCACGCGCATGCCTTCGACCGCCAAGGCGGCCACACCAACGGCGGCACGAACCGGCCACGGTTTGGCGAAGAAGCGTTTATAAACCTCGTTGAACGCGGCGCGGTCGGCCATGTCGGTGAGGTAGATGGTCAGGTGCAGCACCCGGTCCATGGAACTGCCGGCACGCTCCAGCGCGACCTTCAGCGCCTGCAGCGTGCACTCGCTCTGCAGGGTGATATCGCCCAGTTCCAGGCTGCCGTCGGCGCGGGTGGGGATTTGGGTGGAGACCAGCATGCCGCCGAAACCGGCGACGTCGGAGGAGATGGAATCCGCGTCGGGATCAGGGGTGAACGTGATGTCTTGGTTTGCCATGGAGGATCTCTTTCTTGAAGGAATAACGAGGCGGTCGATGCCTTGAGCGCGGACAGTTTACAGGCCGAAGCCGGGATTGCATGTGCGCTTGAACCCCGGCAAAAAAATCTCGAACTCCCTCTGCGCCCCTGCATCCAATGTGTAAGTCAACGGAGGTACACGCGATGAACAGCGATGACAGTGACATCGAACGGGATCGGAAAGACAAGGACGCCGAAGAGCTCGATTCAGAAACGCATCCCGAAGAGGATGAAGCCGAGGCGCTCCAACGTATGATAGATGAGATAGAACGCAAAGTGGCGGATGGGAACTAGCGTGAAGGCCACCCCGCTTACCTTCAGCGGAGGTGGCCAACAGGCTGAACGAATACTCTGCGCCTAGTTCGGGTCCAGCAACCCGCCACTCCAGTTGCGCGAAATCCGGCTCCCGGTGAATTTCGCCACCACCATGCCCTGCGACACGAGCCGGTCCCGATAGCGTGTGACCATCCGCCCCGCCTGCTCGGCCACCAGCACCACTTCGGAAGACGGATCACCGGGCCGTCGCAGAATCCGCGCAAAGCGCTGCCCTTCCTCGACGAAGTCACCGAGTTCCTTTTCAAAGATCAACACCCCGGGTTGCGGCGCGAGGATGGTTTCCATCTGGCCCATTTCCATCACTTCGACGGGCCAGTCACCGGGTGACAACGCCTCGTCGATGACCCCGCAACTGCACAGCCAGGCGTACAGTCCCGCGGCGTCCTGCTCGGCCAACCGATCGCTGACATCGCCCTGCCCACGCAGCTCCAGGGTCGCGGCCATGCGTTGCGCGGTGACGCCATCACGCAGCCACGGGGCGATGATGGTTTCTTCGAAGGAGCCGTCGCCGCCGTCATCCCAGATGATCGCCACGT
>JAXMIV010000317.1:0-3614 GCA_034377045.1 Prosthecobacter sp.
AAACTCGCCTCCCCATAGGACCAAAGTGTCTTCGAGCAGGCCGCGCTGCTTCAAATCGGTGAGCAACGCCGCGACAGGTTGATCGGATTCGAGGGCATGTTTCGGGTGGCCCTTGAAGATGTCGCTGTGGTCATCCCAAAAGCCGTGATTGACCTGAATGAAACGGACGCCGGCTTCAGCGAAGCGGCGGGCCATGAGGCAGGCGCGGCCGATATGATCGGTAGGTTTGCCATCGCCGATGCCGTACATCTCCTGGGTCTGCGGGCTCTCCTGGGAGACATCCATCACCTCGGGCATCTCACGCTGCATCTGAAAGGCGAGTTCAGCCGACTGCATCATACCTTCGAGGGCCTGGTTCGCGCCGTCGCGTTGCAGGCGCTGCTGATTCAACGTTTGCAGAAGGTCGAGTTGATGGCGTTGCGTGGTGGCATCGAGCGAAGCGTTCTTCATGAACGGAAGCTGGATGTTTTTCAAAGACATGGGCGGCGCGCCGTTGCCGCCACCGCCATCGCCGATGGGCATGCCGGCACAGGCGGCGGGGAGAAAGCCGCTGCTGTGCTTCAAAGGACCGCCGCCGCTGAATTCGGGGTTGATGGTGACGAAACCGGGAAGATTCTGATTCTCCGAACCCAGCCCATAGGTGACCCACGAACCCACACTGGGCCGGGCGAAAAGGAAGCTGCCGGTATTCATCTGCAGGATCGCCTGCGGATGGGCATTGTGATCGGTGTGCATCGAGTTGATGACGCACAGATCATCGGCATGCCGCGCGATGTTTGGCAGCAGGTCGCTGATCGGCATCCCGCTCTCGCCGCGCGGCTGAAACTTCCAGGGAGACTGATAAAAGACCGGCGCACCGGCAGCAGTGCCGACCTTTTCATTGTGCCGCTTCGTCAGCGCCGGCTTGTAATCGAAGGTATCTACCTGCGAAGGACCCCCACACATGAACAGGAAGATGACCCGCTTGGCGCGCGCCGGAAAGTGCGGTTGCCGCGGCGCCAGCGGATTGGTGGGGTTGGCATTCGCGCCGAACAATCCGTTGAACGCGAGCATGCCAAAGCCCGCGCTCGCTGAGCAAAGAAGGTCGCGGCGTGAAGGGCGGTGCAAAGGCGAGTTCATGACAGATTGATTGATTCAATACAGGAGCCTAAATTCACCGGTCATCATCAACACCTGGCAGACCTGCGCCCAGGTTTCCTCGTTCTCGGGTGCGCCATTGAGTTGTGCGCGCAACGCCGCGATCTCGGCAGGCTCAGGCGGACGAGTCAAAAGCTTCCGCCATAAGCGGACGATGCGATCTTCCGGCGCCGCCGATTTTTCGCCTAACAAGCGCCTCGCCAAGAATCGCGATTGCTCCAAAACAAAGTCGCTGTTCATGAGGAAGAGCGACTGTGCCGGCACGATGGAGGCCGTGCGCGCGCCGACGACGAAATTGGGGTCGGCGCAATCGAAACACTGCATCGCCGGACTGACGGCGCCACGGATGACGGGCAGGTAGGCGCTGCGATGGGTAGTGTCTTCCGGCACGACATTGAGGAAGCCGTTGCGCCCCACCTCGCGGCCCTGCGGTTTCACCGGCTCACCCAATTTCGCCACTGGCGAGCCTTCCACCGGGCTGCGATCCAATTGTCCGCTAACCACAAGCATGGCATCGCGCATCGGTTCCGCCTCAAGCTGGCGGCGGTTCATGCGGTGCAGCAGAGCGTTGGTGGCATCGACCATTTCAACCTTGGCGCTGCCCGGCGCCGAACTCATGCGATAGGCGCGGCTCAAGGCGAGTTCACGGATGAGGCCCTTCAGATCCCACCCGTCGCGCACAAAACGCGCCGCGAGATCGTCGAGCAATTCAGGATGCGTCGGCTTGGCGCCCATGCGGCCAAAGTCATCCGGCGTGGCCACCAGGCCCCGGCCGTAGAGATGCTGCCAAACCCTGTTGACGGCGACACGCGCAGTCAGCGGGTTTTGCGGATTCGCGATCCAGTCGGCAAGCTGGCGGCGACCGCTTTCCTTGGGACCGATGGGTGCCAGCTTCACCCCTTCGATGCAGCTCAAGGCGCCACGCGGCACGGCGGCAAGCGGCTTTTTCACTTCGCCCTTTTCATAGAGCGGACTGTCAGTGCCAGCGGGTTTGTCGAGTGCCGCCATGCCCGTGGGTGGTGGCGAGGGCACACTCTCCTTCATGGCCTTGAGCTTCGCCTGCCAGGCATCGACTTCCTTATCCAGCGAAATGTAACTGGTCATCTTCTCCGCCACGTCCTTGGGCATCTCGGGCTTGATGGCGGGCTTCGCGGGATTCAGCCCGGCTTTGATCAACTCATCGCGCATGGAGGTGCGCTTCTTGGCCACTTCCACATACTCTTTGGTCATCGATTCGAGCTTCTGCCCGTGCTGGGTGATGGCGGCGATGCGGGTAGGGCCGTCCGGACCCAGAGCCATGCCCTCGGCTTCCTCCTTGCGGCTGTTGGTCTCGACTCCCGAAAGCAAGCGCGTGCTGCGAAAGATGCCCGCCAGGGCATAATAATCGCGCGTGGGAATCGGATCGAACTTGTGATCGTGACAGCGTGCGCAGTTGGCCGACAGCCCCAGGAAGGCACGGCACGTGGCATCGATCTGGTCATCGGCGAGATTGAGTTCGTACTGAACCAGATCCTGCTCACCCATCGTTTTCACACCAATGGTTAGGAAACCGGTGGCGAGCAGGTTGTCATCGTGGGCCGTCGCATGGGGCGCGGGCAAAAGATCGCCCGCGATCTGTTGGCGGATGAAGTGATCGAATGGCGCGTTCAGGTTGAAGGCACGGATGACCCAATTGCGATATCGCCAGGCCAGCGGGTAGCTCATGTTGCGGGTGTTGCCGGAGGTCTCCGCATACCGCGCCACGTCCAGCCAATGCCGCCCCCAGCGCACGCCGAAGACCGGCGAAGCCAACAACCGCTCGACGACGCGGAGGTAAGCATCCGGCGCGGTGTCGCTCTCAAACGCCGCGATGTCGTCCAGCGTCGGCGGCAGGCCGATGAGATCGAAGAAGACCCGCCGCAGCAGCGTCGCCTTGTCGGCCTCAGGATTCGGCGCAAGGCCGTCCTTTTCCAACCGCGCGAGAATGAAGAAATCAGCGCGTGCAGCCGGCCAGTCCTTTTGCCACACCACCGGCAGCGGTTGAGCCCGGAAGGGCTTCAACGACCACAGCGGCTCCGCAGCAGTCCCGGCCACTGTCGACAATCCCACCACCAGGCCGAAGCATAACCACCGGCTTGATGTGAGGACACGGGCGTTCATCGAGAGTGCGGGATGTCATACTACGGCCCAGGCAGGACGCACTTTTCACGGCCGCCCAATCACCGAAAAGTCCAAATCCCCTTCCCCGGCTTCGACGCCGTTGCGCATCGCCGCCGCGGTGGCTTCCAAGGCCGGCGTTTTCAAGCCCGCCTCGGCAGCAAGGGTGCGGGCGAAGTCGGCGTCTTTGAGCATGTTGCGCAGGGAGAAGTGGGGCTCGAAGTCGCCTTTGATGATGGTGGGGAGCTTCATGCCAATCAGGGTGGAGTGGTTGGCATTGGACTCGAGTGCGGTTTGCAGGAGGTCCAGCGGCACGCCCTGGCTCTTCGTGATCGCCACGG
>JAXMIV010000318.1:0-4362 GCA_034377045.1 Prosthecobacter sp.
AGTCGCCCCTCGTGGAAGGCGATCTGGTCATCGTCACGCCTGGCGGATCGCAGGGCACCATCGCCGCGCTGAGTGTGAAGAACGGAGCGGTCAAGTGGCAGACGAAGGACTACACGGAGAACGCGCAGTATTCCTCCGCCATTGCCATCGAACAGGGCGGCAAGCGGCAGATCGTCCAACTCGTGATGAAATCATTCGTCGGTGTGTCGGCGGACGAGGGCAAGGTCCTCTGGAAGGTCGACTTCCCCGGTCAGACCGCCGTCATCCCCACACCGATTCACAAGGACGGCATGGTTTACGTCGCCGCCGGTTACGGCGTCGGCTGCAAGATGATCAAACTCGGCAGCAGCGAGCCCGAGACGGTTTTTGAAAACAAGACCATGGTGAACCATCACGGCGGCGTCATCCTCGTCGGTGACTATCTCTACGGCCACTCCGACGGCAGCGGCTGGACCTGCCAGGATTTCAAAACCGGCGCCGAAAAATGGTCGGAACGCAGCAAGCTCCGCAAAGGCTGCGTCGCCTATGCCGACGGCATGCTGTATTGCATGGGCGAAGATGACGGCACGGTGGTGCTCATCGAAGCCTCACCCGAAGGCTGGAAAGAGCACGGCCGCTTCAAGCTCGAAAAGACCTCCTCCCAACGCTCTCCCCAGGGCAAGATCTGGACCCATCCCGTCATCTGCGGCGGCAAACTCTACCTCCGCGACCAAGAGTTCATCTCCTGCTACGACGTCAAGAAAAGTTAGAAGAACCCGTCCACATAGGCAGTTACGCCGCCGACCGGCTGGCGGTCAGATGGCAAGGCAGAACCTCAGCGGCCAGCGGAGCCCAAGCTTCCGTGCGGAGGCTCGTTTGGTAGTTCAAGTGGACGAAGATGGTGCGCAAAACGGTCCTCTTATCGCACCCGGCGCCATCCCGGTACTCCGCCTCAAAACGGCATTCGTTTCTCCGGCTGGCATAGGCCTGCCGAACCAGTTCCAGCAGATCCAGGCTCGCATTCGTGCCCGGCGAAGCAAAGGCCGGCCGCAACGGCTCTGGGATCGCCTCCAAGCCGCTGTATTCATGGATTCGCCAGTCGCCGCGGTGGGCTATACCGCCCAGTCGGCGCTCCTCAACAATCACGCGGATGGATTTTAGATGGAGAAATTCGTGCTGCATCGCGACAAAAGACGCAACCATCGTGCCGATATTTTCGCCTCAGCCCCGGAATCCGCATGCAATGTATGGAAAATCCTGCTAACCGGATGCAGCGGCACGGCTATCCCCCGCCACCGGCCCCGGCGGCAGAGTCTAACATTTTTCCAATGTTAGGTTGGAGGCGGCTTTGCGTCACCAGCCTGCATGCAAACGGCGGGACCTGACGTTTGACTTCAACCATGAACATCGCCACGGCCGACTGGACGGTTCTTGTCATCTACTTCGTTTTCATCGGCGCCGTGGGTGTGGTGGTCGGACGGCGGGTGAAGGACACAAGCCACTATTTTCTTGGCAAGCGCGGCTTTGGGAAGTGGTTGATGATGGGACAAAGCTTCGGCGTCGGCACGCATGCGGAGATGCCGGTATCGCTGGCCGGAGCCGTCAGTCAAATGGGATTTTCAGGCATCTGGTTTCAGTGGAAGAACCTGTTCGCGACGCCCTTCTTTTGGTTGTTTGCGCCGCTGCTGCGCCGCATCCGCCGCACCACGATCGCGGAGCTGACGGAGGATCGTTATGGCCGGTGGATGGGCGGGATCTACATCGCCTTCGCGCTCACCTTTTTCACCATCAACTCCGCCGGCATGCTCGTCGGCGCCGGCAAGGTGATCAGTCAGGCGGCGGGCGGCCAGTTGGGCGTCGATCAGATCGTTGTCGCGATGACCGTCATCTTTGTCCTCTATAGCTTCATCGGTGGTCTCGTTGCGGCGGCGTGGACCGACTTCTTCCAAGGCTTCCTGATCATCGTCCTATCCTTCATGTTGATCCCGCTGGGCTGGGGCGTGGTCGGCGGCATGGCTGGCATGAGGCAGTCATTGGAAGCGCACAAGTTTTCCCTCGCGGCGCCCGAAGGCATCGGCCTGTGGTACATTGCCATGCTCACGGTGAACGGTTTGGTTGGCATCCTGGCGCAGCCGCACATGCTGGCGGCAGTGGGCACAGGCCGCGACGAGCAAACCTGCCGCGTCGGCTTTTTCTGGGGCAACTTCATCAAACGTGTCTGCACTGTTGGTTGGGCCATTGTCGGCCTGATGGTGGCTGCCATGCTCGCCCAAGGCAGCTTCGGCGTGAACAAACTCGCCGATGCCGAGCAAGCCTTCGGCTTTGCGTGCCGTCACCTGCTTTTCCCGGGGGCGCTCGGCCTGATGATTGCCTGTGTGCTTGCGGCCAACATGTCTACCGGCTCCGCCTTCATGGTCAACAGTGGCGCGTTGTTCACCGAGGGTCTCTACCGCCGCCATTGGGCTCCCGGACGGTCTGACCAGCATTACCTCTTGGCAGGGCGGCTCAGCGGTTTGCTCATCACCCTGGTCAGCGTCGTCTATGCGCTCTTCTTTATCGATAAGGTGCTCTACTCCTTCCTGCTGACCGAAACGATGGCCACCTACATGGGCATCGGCCTGCTCGGCGGCATCGTCTGGCGGCGCGCCAATCGCTGGGGTGCTCTCGCCAGCCTCGTCGCCGCGTTTGCCACGAACTTTCTCGTCTATCATCTGCGCGGCGAGCGGTTCGATCATTGGAATCCCAGTGTGTTCTGCGCCGCCTTCGCCGCGGGTGTGGTGGCGCTGATAGGGGTGAGCCTCATCACCAAGCCCGAGCCCGTCGGGGCCACAGACTCCTTTTTCACCCGCCTCGACACCCCCACCGAACTGCCTGGTCATGCTGGCGATCCACTTGATGGACCTAACCAAATGGAGGTTGCCAAGGACGCCGCCGGGGCCGGTCGCCAATCACTCATCGTCCACCTGCTTCACCCCAGGCGCGCCACGCATGGCACTGGCTTCTGGCGTGCTTATCGCACGGATCTCGCAGGTTTCGCGCGCGGCGGGATCTGGGTCCTGGCACTGGTCGCGCTTACCTGGTTGATGTTGCGGTTTTCCGGTTGGTAGAACTACTGGCACAGTGCATCATTCGGCTTCCGCCTTCACCTCGCCTGCCATTTCCAGCAGCGCGTCCATCATCTTCACCGAAGCCTGCGGCTCTAGATTGTTCGTGCCAGGCCAGGTTTCGTAGCCACCGAGCTCAAAATGGCGTGGTGTGGGCATGTAGCCGTAGTAGCCGTGCGCCAGTTCCACCATGAAGGACCTCTTAAATGGGCTGCGCTTTTTGAATTCCAACCCCGTCTCCGCAAACGTCTCGCAGGGAGTGGTGCCGATGCAAATGTCACCGATGCGCAGGATCTGCACAGGGGCTTTCGTTTGCGGGCTCGCCTCGGCGAGACGTTGCACGCGTCCCGCATACGCCAGTGGCAGATCGGCCTTGCCCTGGATGCGCGGGGTCTTCTTCTCGGTCTCCTTCGCCCAGTCCAGCAGTTCGGCATCGATCTTCCTCCAGGCGATGCCCAGTTCGCGATAACGCGAGGCGAGTGGCGCGCTGTTCTGCCAGGTCAGGTTCGCCAGAGCACCGTTCACCTTCGCGGCGACGTCCTCGGCAACATACCGCATCTGCGCGTATGGCGGCTTGCTCGGACGTGGATTGCGGAAGTTGATGTTGTTCGCGTCGCCACTCGCGCCATTGGCCATCATCGCGACGAAGGGCGGATCTTCGGCGCCGTTTGGCTGAAGACGCTTCAAAGCTTCGCAATACATGCCATAATAATCAGCGGAGATATCCGCGCTTCTGACCCCGCCGACATAGTGCAACGAATAGGCCGAATAAACCGAGATCAGCCGCCCGCCGGGCTCCCGCAGCGCGATGAATGATACCGTGGGATCAGGTTCGGCGGCAGGCTCCACGAGATTCGGATTCCCCGCTCCGGGATTCATCTTCACCTTGTCGATCTTGCCGAAGGGATTCGGCGGCATCGTGCCTTCCTTGAGGAACCAGCGGCGAATATGAACATGCTCAGGTACCTCCACCGCACCAAAGGCGATCTCCGCCGGGCGCAGCAGGTTGATCGCCCGGCGCACACCATCCGCAATCCGCCGGGCGACGAACTTTTGGTAAACGGTGAGCTCCAACTCAGAGGAGTAGCCGCGCACAGGGCCGCCGATGGCGCTGGTGGCTGAATGCGTATGCGTGCCGGAAATCAGCACATTCGCCGCCGGGATGCCCGTTTCTTTTTCGATCATCTCCCGCGCCACCACGGACAAGCTGCGATGAAGGCCCAGCAAGTCGCAGACCACCAGCGCCAGCTTCGTCTTGCCATCGTCGAGCACGAGGCAG
>JAXMIV010000319.1:0-8530 GCA_034377045.1 Prosthecobacter sp.
GATTGCGCTACCGCCTGCCATTTGGTCCCATTCGATTGGACTACGGGCACAGCGTGAACCCCAAACCCAACGAGCCGAATGGAACGTTGCACATCACTTTGGGCTTCGCATTCTAAGGCGACGCCTGCATGCCCCCATCCAAGAATCCCGACCCTATCGTACAACTCCGCCAGGATGCCTGGATTGGAGACGCCGTGCTGGAATTGTATGCGCGCAACATGGTGCTGCGGCAGCATGGCCTGGTGGATGCGGTGACGAAAACGCGCTTCACCTGCAATCAGTTTCTCAACTGCGTGGCCAATCCCACCAAGGTGGAAGCGGACATCGGGATCATCTACCAGCAGCAGGGCCTGGAGGCGGCCTTTGCGTGGATACGCGAGCATTTGGAGCCCTTGTTTGAGAAGCAAGAGGCGAAGCGGAAGCGGACGGGGCGTTAGGGCAGGTCCAGCACCTGCTTCTGCGCCAACAGACGCTCCTTCAGCCGGGCGTAGTCGAGTGACTGCACTGTCTGGTTGTCCTTCGCGGTCAGCGCGGCAGCCACGCCCGCGCCGTGACCGATGGCCATCCATGATGGTTCCACGCGGATGGAACTGTAAGCCACATGGGTGGCGGAAAGTGCGACTGGAACGAGCAGGTTTTCGCATTCAGCGGCCTTCGGTGTGATTGAACGATAGGGCACCTGATAAACATAACCATGCCTCTTGTCCGGCACGCGCACTGGAAAGATGGTGCCTTCATTGATGACCTCGCTGGTGCCGCGAGCGATGCGCTGGCAGTCGTGCGAATCGATGGGGAAGGAAGCGACGGCGATGGCATCCGGTTTGGCGCCTTGGGTGAGTATATCCGCCTGAGTCAGCACATGCACGCCACGCATGCGGCGTCCTTCGCGAACGTAGAGCTGAGGGGACCAGTGGTCATAAGCAGCAAACTCATCTTTGCACAGGCCATATCTGGCCAACTGTTCACGCAGTGGTTGAGGCACGGATGCATCATTGGTTAGGAATTGGTACAGCTCCAGGGTGTATTGCTTGTGCGCTTCCCAGATGCGCTGCCTTTCCTCGGGGCCGGCTTCGCACCACTTGTCTCCACCGCCGATGATGCCCATGGAGAATTGTTTGCCGATGCCGTTGTTGGCATCCGCCTTGGCGCCGGGCAGCGGGTAGAGATCCCAGAGCAGAATGGGCTTGGTTTCCTGGGCGAAATAGCGGCGCACGGCTTCGAAACGCGTGGGATCGTAGTTGGCGGGCGCCGGAAACGGCACGCGATTGGCCTCCTCGGCGGTGATGCAAAGGCGGAAGCTGTAGGTCATCACATGCTTGTCGCCATCTTCGTCCGGACCGGCGTCGGTGCCGGTCAGCAGCGGCAGGAGTTTTCCTTCGGCATCCAAACCGGAGATCGGCATGGGCTTTTTTGGATATTGCTTGCCGGCAAGAGATTCGTTGAACTCCTTGCGCCCTTCACGGCCGATGACCCACGTCACCCCGGCGGCGGCCATGAGGTCGCCTTCATAGGTGGCATCGACAAAGGTCTTCGCGATGAAGCGATCACCTTGCGTGGTGGTGATACCCGTGATGCGTGATTTCTCTTTGGCGGTGTCCTTGAGGATCTGCCCGGTAAAGTTTTGCACGCCGGCTTCTTGGAGCATCGCGAGGATCACCTTCTGGGCGACATGGGGTTCATAGGTCCAGGGCTTGTGGTCCTTTTCAGCGACCTTGTAGGGAAGCGTGACACCGCGGCTGATGTAGTCGGCTTCCATGCGCAGATGGAACTCCTCGAACAAACCGCGCAAATGACTGCGCACCGTTTGATTGGAATCGCTGAAGCACAGGCCGCCGCTGTTGACACCGCCGATGTGCTGGGTCGGTTCGACCAGGGCCACGGTGGCGCCTTCACGCGCCGCGCCGACGGCGGCACAGACACCGGCGGGCGTGGCGCCGTAGACGAGGACATCGACTTGGACATCTTTGGCTGAAAGCAAGGAAGGGAAGCAAAGGAGGAACAACAGAAGGCTGAAGCGTGGCATGCGAAGGCATACTGGCATCATTGACGCTTTCATGCATCCGAATAGCATGCCTAATCCATGACTGCATCACGATCTGGTCCGCCGTCACTCGTCGTTCTCACCGGCGCGGGGATCTCCGTGGAGTCGGGGCTGCCGACCTTTCGCGGTGCCGACGGATTGTGGGAGGGGTATCGCCTGGAGGAGGTGGCGTCGCCGCAGGCGTTTCGTCGGATGCCGGAGAAGGTGCAGCGGTTTTACAACCTGCGGCGTGCCGCCTTGAAGACGGTGATTCCCAATGCAGCGCATGCGGCGCTGGCGAACCTGGAGCGGGAATGGCCCGGCGAGTTTCTGCTGATCACGCAAAATGTCGATGATCTGCATGAGCGCGCGGGCAGCCGGAAATTGCTGCACCTGCACGGGGAACTGCTCAAAGTCCGCTGCGAGGGCTGCGGAGCTGGAAAATCTTGGGCGAATGATTTGGAGATCACGACCCCCTGTCCCGCTTGCCATGTGTCGGGACGCATGCGCCCGGACATCGTGTGGTTTGGCGAGATGCCGTTTCACATGGATGAGATCATGGAAGCCTTGACGCGGACGGACATTTTCCTCTGCATCGGCACCTCAGGGGTGGTCTATCCCGCCGCTGGATTCGTTGAGACAGCCGCGAAGCATGGCGCGCGGCGGTGCATTGAGGTGAATGTCGAGAAGACGGCCATCTCGCCCTTCTTCAAGGAGCAGCGGATCGGTCCGGCTGCCGTGGAGGTCCCGAAGCTGGTCGAGCAAATCCTAAACCAAACCGCGCCGCGCTAAAGATTCCTCCATTGCCTGCTCCACCAGCCTAACTGCAAGTTCCTGCGTAGCATCGTCCAGGGCTTGATTGGCGGCTTTCAGGGCCGCGGCATGATGAGGCTCCGCGTGAAGGGTTTCGCGCACACGGGCTGCGGCGGTCTGAATGGCGGCGCGTTCGGGTTCGCTGATCACTTCGGCAAACTGGCTCAACGCGATGTCCACGGCCGGGAGAAGTTCTTCCGCTTTCAGCTTCGCTTCGGTCCAAATGCGTTCGTGCATGTCTTCGAAGGCGTATTCCACGCTCTCGGCGATCATTTGCTCCACGCGTTCATCGTCGACGTTGACGGCGGTGTTTTGGATTTCGAGCACGGTGTCCGTATGGGTCGCGGTGTCGCGCGCCAGCACCTGCAGGATACCGTTGGCATCAATGGCGAATTGGACGCCGACCCGGGCGCTGCCTTTGGGCCCCTGAGGAAAGGGCAGCTCGATGCGGCCTAACTCCCAGTTGTCTTTGGCGAGTTCGCGCTCGCCCTGAAGCACACGGATGAGCATGCTCTGTTGATTGGCCACGGCGTTGGTGAACATTTCACCGGCTTTGCAGGGGATGGTGCTGTTGCGGGGGATGATGATGTTCATCAGGCCGCCGAAGGTCTCAATGCCTAACGACAAGGGTGTCACATCAAGCAGCAGTACATTGCGCAACTGACCGGAGAGAATGCCTGCCTGAATCACCGCGCCCAGGGCAATGGCTTCGTCCGGATTCTGCGAGATGTTGGGCTCGCGGCCAAAAATCGCTGAGACGTAACGCCGCACCATCGGCATGCGGGTGCTGCCACCGACGAGGATGACTTCATCGAGGTCCTTCGGTGTCACCCCGGCATCGGCTAGGGCACGCAGGCAGTGAGGGCGTGTGCGCTCGATCAAAGGGCGGGCCAGTTTTTCAAGCTGCGCGCGAGTGACCTCGCTGCTGAAACTCCGACCGCCGTCGAGGAATGGCAGGTCGATCCGGGTGGAATCCTCCGACGACAGGCGTCTTTTAGCGGCTTCAGCAGCTTCGATCAAACGCACATCAGCCGCAGGCAGCTTCGCTAGGCTCGCCACATGCTCAGCCAGGAGCCGGTCAATGTCGTCACCACCGAGTTGCGTATCTCCAGCGGTGGCGAGGACCTGGAAGACGCCTTCGCGCATCTCCAAGACGCTGATGTCAAAGGTGCCGCCGCCGAGATCATAGACGGCGACTTTTTTGCGTTCATCGAGCTTGTCGAGCCCGTAGGCCAAGGCTGCCGCAGTGGGTTCACTGAGGATGCGTTCGACCTGAAGGCCGGCGGTCTCCGCAGCCTGCTTCGTGGCGTTGCGCTGCGCGTCATTGAAATAAGCGGGAACCGTGATGACGGCGCGGGAGACAGGCTGCTCCAAGGCGCGTTCGGCGACGGTTTTCAGGCGCTTCAGGATGTCGGCGGAAACCTCGATCGGCGTGTGGCCGAGCACCCGCAAATCGTAGGGGGGCCGCCAGTCGCCCTCGCCAGCGCGGCGGCCGATGAGGCGCTTGACGGAGGTGACGGTGCGCGTGGGCTCCAAAGCCCGGCGCCGCAGAGCAGCCGAACCGACCGTGACCGTGCCATCCGTCCCATAGTGCACCGCCGAAGGGGTGAGGCGCTGCCCTTCCTCATCGGCGAGCAGGATGGGAAAGCCGCTGTCCACGACACCCACCAGGGAATTCGTGGTGCCGAGGTCAATGCCAAGAATGGGGGAGGAATCGGACATGCGCTGCCCTTTCATAACGATGCGATTCGGCTTCTGCCAAGGATTCGTTTCCTCCGGAAGGTTGCCAAGAGGGGAACGAATGGCCAAGATGCGCCAATTCTCATGGAAGCCCTCACTCAGCACCTCGCCACTGGAGCCGCCCTTTCGCCCGAACAGATCGCGGAGGCCGCCAGCCTGCTGGTGGATGCCGCCCAGGCGCCCCAGGGGAAGGCGGACTTCCTGCGCGCCCTGGCCCGGAAGGGGGAGACACCCCAAGAAATCGCCGGCTTTGTGCAGGCCTTTCTGAAGCTGGCGGTGAACCCCGGCCTGGACCGCGCCAAGCTGCCGGGACCGATGCTGGACGTCGTCGGCACCGGTGGCGACAAGCTGAACCTGTTTAATATCTCCACCACCGCGATGTTCATCCTGGCGGCAGGCGGCGTCTGCGTGACCAAGCACGGCAATCGCGGCATCACCGGCAAGTGCGGCGGCGCGGACGTGCTGGAGGCGATGGGTATCCGCATCGATCTGCCGGTCGAGCGCGTGGCGCGCGGCATTGAGGCGATCGGCCTGGGATTCTTCTTTGCCCCTCTCTATCATCCGGCATTCAAGGCGGTGGGAGAGGCGCGGAAGATCCTCGCGGCGGAGGGCCAACGATCGATTTTCAACCTGCTGGGACCACTGCTCAATCCCGCCAAGCCCGACCACCAGCTCATCGGTGTCTTTGACCAGGCGCTGACCCGCGTTTTTGGCGAAATCCTGCTCACGCTCGGCCGCAAATCCGCCTGGGTCGTGCATGGTACGACGATGGACGGCAAGGGCATGGACGAAGTGTCGACCCTGGGGCCCAATTACATTTGCAAGGTAACGAACGGGGCGCTGACGGAGGAGGTCGTCGATCCTCAAACCCTGGGCTTTGCCGAGGCAAAACTGGCCGATCTCGCCGGCGGCGATGCGCCAGAGAATGCCAGCACCATCGAAGGGCTCTTGGGCGGGGCGGTACAAGGACCAAAACGTGACATTGCGGTGCTGAACGCCGCCGCGGGTTTTGTCATCACCGGCAAGACCGCCGGACTGAGGGAGGGGTTGGCGCTGGCGGTGGATTTGATCGATCGCGGCGCTGCGCACTCGAAAATGCGAGCGCTGCAGGATTGGTGCTGAGAGTCACTCTGGCGCTATGCTTCCAACTTCCACCGTGAAATCCCGTGGTGGGGAAGGTGGAAGCAAGGAGAAGCGCCTGAATATATATATATGTATATGTATAAAAAAGGAGTCTCATCCACTGGCTTCCTTCCACACGTGTTTTTGCGCCAGCCTGCGCGTACTTCCAACTTCACATGTCCCAGGTTTCCACATGGAAGGTGGAAGTTTTTGGGGATAATCGAGGAGCCTCGTTTAGCCGGCCCGATCCGTCTCTGGCGGCAGGCGGCGGTTGTGGAAGTAGAGCAGAATCAAGAGCAGCCATGCGGTCAGTCCCACCCAACGGATGAGACCATGCCCAAACACGACCGTGGCGTTGAACCAGACGAAGGCCAGGAAGCCGTGGATCAGGGCTCCGATGAGCCGCGGGCGTGACTGGTAACTCGCCGGCGCTGCCCACCACCAGCCGAGGTCGAGGAGCCAGACGGCGATCACCGCGTAGTTGACCCACAAACCGCTGCCTGAATTGAAGCCGGTGAGGGCGGCGGTTTGGCGGGCGGTTGCTTCATAAGCAGCGTGGTGGCTCCACTGATGCACATGGTAAAAGGCACAGGCCACGTGCAGGAGCAGCAGGAGGCAGGCGAGGGTCCAGGCGGCGCGGTTTCGACAGAAGGAGCTGAGTTGCAGCGCCACCGCAACCAGATACGCGAGGAAAGCGGCGGCGGCCGAAACGTGCGTCAGGAGGGCTCCGGTTTCCATGATCGATGCATCAAAGCGAATGCGTAACCGATGCCTGCGCCAAATCCCAGGCCGTAGAGGCAGCCCCAGGCCAACATGCTGCCCACCGAGTGGAGCGATATCGCACAAATATAGGCGCCCACAAAGTACCCGGCCGAGTGGGCCAAGAACATGACCAGGATCGAAGGCAAGAGCACACGCCAACCCCGCACCGTCGCGGCCATGACGATGCTGAAGGCGGCGGACCCCGCGAGGGAGCCCAGCCATTCACCCGTGGCCGACCGGAGCAGAAGCCAACCCGCGCACCACGCGATTGCGTAGGCGAGGAAAGCCGGGACGAAGAAGCCATAAAACCGCCCGATCGTTCCCGGCCAGCGCAGCAAGGGACGCAAGACTAGGCCGGCGAGGACGATGAACACCAGGCAACAGGCGGCATACATGACGAGCTCGCCGCCGTGCTCGTAAAACCAAGCATCGCCGAAGGCCCAGGTGGCAAAGGCGGCGGTGCTGACCACAGCAAAGCCGATGCTGCCCCGCACCGTCGTAGCAAGAATCGTCATCCGTTACTTCAACGCGAATGGCATGCCGATCTTCAGACAATGGGCGGGCATTTGATCGCAAGTGCAGCGGGCGACGGGTCGCCATAGATGTTATCTTTTGAAACATTCGGCTGGTCCAACGGTGGCGAGGTTGGATAGGCTCTGGTCATGACGAAGACACGAAGGCGGTTTCGGAAGACGGGGTGGGCGCTGGTGGTGATGGGGTTGGCGATGGGCGGCGGCTTCTGGCTGTGGTGGGTGCCGACTGCGAAAGGATTGGCACCGGACTTTGTGCCCCATCTCTCGCCGCAGGGATTTTGGCAGGCGAAGGAGCGGGCGATGAAGCTCGGTGTTTGGCGGCATGATGATGGGTTGGTCACGGGCTACTTTGGCGGAAGGGAATGGGTGGGAAAAATTATTGCGTGGCTGAGGGATGGGATGGAGCTCGGAGACTGTGCGAATGGTCATCCTGACATCGCGTTGGCGTTTATCACGAATCACGAAGTGGGGGGCGTTGCTGAGTGGCAACGATGGTGGGAGGCGAATCAGGGGCGGACGCAGGAGGAGTGGATCCAGCAGGGGTTCGCCGAGATGGGCATTGCTGTGGCGTTGCCGCCGTCCAAGGAGGATTGGCCGAAGTTGCTTGGCGTTTTGGGTGCGGCGGCGGGACCCTCGGAGCGATCTTATCGGGATGTGGAACGGCTCTACGCCGACCATGTGTGCTACAATGCTTATCGCTGGCTCCGGGACTCGGGACTTGATCCTTTGAAATTCGCCATGAGCGAGGAGGCGAAGCATCTGAGCGTGGAGCAGAGGACGGGTTTGCTGGTGTATCGCGAGGAGGAAAGGAACCTCTTCACGCCGCCGCCGCCGGGCAGGCTGGCGTTTGCACCGGAGAGCGATTGGGGTTGGTTAGGCCGCGGGCCTGAGGATGCGCCGTGGCTTTTGAAGCCGATGCCGCAGGCGGTCGTGACGGTGGTTTCGCTCCTGCTGATCCTCGGCGGGTGGAGGTTGGTGCGCGCTCATGGGACAGCGGCAATGGGTGCGGACTCGGAGGTCCGCGCTCCGTTGAACTAAGACATGTCCGAAGTCAGCACCGAACTGGCAGCCCGGCGGGCGAGTTCCTGGGCCTGCGCGACCACACGCAGGGCGGTGGCGTCAAAGCGGTAGGCGTGGCAGCTCGGGCAGGTGATGGCGCGCGCGACCACGATGGAACCGCAGCCTTCGCAGACCTTGTACTGGTCTGGATGGCTGGAGATCTTCTCCGCCTGTTTGACGCGGGATTGCTGATTGTCTTCAGAGTGGGCGCTCATGGTGGGACACGATCTTCTACGTCTCAAGTCGCGCCAGCGCAACGCTGCGATGAGACTCTTTTCGGATTTCAGGAAAATACTTCGTTCACGGCCCTGCCTTTTCCGTCCGAGGTGACGTAGAACGGGCGGCCTTCGACCTCGTACTGGGTTTTGGGGCTGATGCCCATGGCAGTCATGATCGTGGCGTGCAGGTCAATGACGCTGACTGGGTTTTCGACCGCTACCAGAGGGCGTTCGTCAGCGGTTTTGCCATACACAAAACCTTC
>JAXMIV010000320.1:0-3148 GCA_034377045.1 Prosthecobacter sp.
AGCGATCATCGGCATGGCGATAGCCGGCGGGACACAACACGGCGGTGGTTAGACCGTCTTTGGACAGGTCCAGGATCTCATCGAACTTCTCCGGGACGAAGCCTTCCATGGGGCAGGTGTCCACTTGCAGGAGCGCGGCGCTGAGCATGAATTGGCCGAGAGCGATGTAGGCTTGCAGCTTGGCCCAGTTGGAGAGTTCGCCTGACTCTTCGAACTGATCGCGGAACTTCACGAGCATCTTGCGGAAACCCAGCAAAGCGTCGGCGGTGCCGCCGCGCACTTCGATCATGCGGGCGATGTTGGCATCGATGTGGGCCTCATCCATGACCTTGGGAACGGCGAGCACGACGAGATGCGAGCAATCCGCCACCTGGCGTTGGTTCCAGGCATGCGGCACGAGGTTTTCCCGCAGATCCTTGTTTTCGATGACGAGGATTCTCCAGGGCTGCAATCCGAAGCTGGAAGGGGTGAGGATTAGAGACTGTTCGAGAGCTGCCCAAGTGTCGGCGGGAATTTTCCTGGCGGGATCAAAGACCTTGCAGGCATAGCGCCAGTTGAGGGCGGTGAGGAGGTCGGGGGCGGTGGTCATGGCGGCGAGGGTGAATCGTTAAAACGTGGAAGCGTTGAAGCGTTCTAGGCTCAGCGATGTGGGCCGATGTGAAATCGCTGGCCCGTCAATTTTGCGTCCAGCCAGCTCATCGGCCGGTAAAGATAATAGAGGGCGATCGGAGAGGCTGGGAAGGTGACATAGTTCTGTCCATCGCGCTCCCACCGCTGCATGCCGCCGAATCGAATGCCTAGATAACCCAACACATACAGCATCAGGAACCAAAGAGCTTTGGTGAGAATGGTCTTCGTGATGCTATTTCTCATCTTGGATTCGACCGGGCACGCCTTTGATTTTGAGCAGGCTGCAAAGTTTTTCCAGGTCAATGTCCGCCGGCGCAATATTTTTGGCGGGAATAATGGCTGTTTTTCGATTGGCCAACTGAATGAACAAAGTACCTCGGCATAAGATCCAGTCGGTCATGGCTGGCCATTCAATTTTTGACTCCACTGCTTGATCAAACTCCGCTATGCCCGAGTCCGTGATGAGAAAGCTCAGTTTCTGCGGTGTCACTTCCTGGGCACTTCCAGTTCGGATGTTTTTGTTGATGCTCCGATGCTGCTGCCCCAGAAAAACAGACACCACCAAAATCGTTGTGGCAGTCAATACCATCTCCGCTCGCAGACATCCATAGACACCCAGGGCCAAGGCGAAGTAACAGGGAACAAACAGTGCCCAGTACCGCGTCAGCTTGCCTTCCACGTGCCTGGCCTGACTCTGAGCCGTGGTCTGACCATGCACCACAAAATGATAAGTTTCCTCGGTTTCGTAATCATACACCGCCTCAAAACGAAGCGGCAGCCCCAGCAATGAGGCTGCCACTACTTCAGAATCAGAGGGGATTGGGTCTTCAGCGCTCATCGATCGGCACGACCTTTTGGCCGTAGGGCCGGCCGACGTATTCGCTCAGGGGGCGGAAGAGGCGGTTTTCGCTCCATTGTTCGAGGACGTGCGCAGTCCAGCCAGCCATACGGGAGATGGCGAAGATCGGAGTAAACAGATCGGTGGGAACGCCGAGGCTGTAGTAGACGGTGGCGCTGTAGAAATCGACGTTGGCGTTCAATCCCTTTTGTTCGCGCATGATCTGGGCGATGCGTTCGGACATTTGAATCCACTTCGGTTCGCCGAGCTGCCGGGTCAGTTGGATGGCCATTTCGCGCAGGTGCGGGGCGCGAGGGTCGAGCACTTTGTAGACGCGGTGGCCGATGCCCATGATCTTCTTCTTCTGGGCGAGGGCATCCGCGACCCATTCGTCCACCTTGTCGAGGCTGCCGATTTCCTGGAGCATGTGAATGACGCCTTCATTGGCGCCGCCGTGCAGCGGGCCTTTGAGCGCGCCGATGGCGGCGCTGATGGCGGAATACATGTCGCTCAGGGTCGAGGCGACGACGCGGGCGGTGAAGGTGCTGGCGTTGAAGCCGTGCTCGGCATGCAGCACATAGGCGACATCGAGCGTCTTTTCCGCCTCCTTGGTCGGGGCCTCGCCATTCATCAGGTAGAGGAAATGGGCGGCTTCGCTGAGATCCTTGCGCACGGGCGGCAATTCCTGCCCGTTGCGGGCGCGGTGGAAGTAGGCGGCGATGACACCGATCTGGGAGATGAGTTTGATCGCCGTGGCGAGTTCCTTGCCCATGTCCAGGTCATGACGATCGGTGTCGTAGCAGCCGAGCATGGAGACGGCGGTGCGCATGACATCGATCGGGCGGGCGCCCTTCGGCGCCGCCTTCAGGTAGTCGATCACGCCCTGGGGGAGTTCGCGTTCGGCGCGCAGCGCGGTCGTGAGCTTGGTCAGCTCGTGACGATTGGGCAGGCGCGTATGCAGCAGAAGATGAACAATCTCCTCAAAGCTGACTTTGCCGGCCAGTTCATTGATGTCGTATCCGCAATAGAAGAGGATGCCTTCGGCTCCCTTCACTTCTCCCAAGCGGGTTTCGGCTGCGACGATACCTTCAAGACCTTTGGAAACTACTGCCATGACTGTGTGAGAATGGGGATTGCTTGGTGGGAAGAAAAGCTATGCAGGGGCACGGGACGGCCTCTTTCCCCGCAGTTAGCCGCAAGCCTGCGCTGGCTCAAGACAAAATACGTCAACGGAGAGAATGCCCCGTGCCAATTGCGGCAGATTCCGAACTTATTTTGTCTTTGCGTCCGGCTGCCGCTCTCCGGCCCGCAAAGGAAATGGCATTTGCCACACTCCGGCGTCCTTGGGAATTTCTTCCAGCTCCAGGAAGGGCGCGGCGGCAGGGTTTGGCTGACTGGTGCGTGCCAGACGCGTGGGATCGACCTGCCAAGTCGCTGCGGGATTAAATCTTGCGAGAGGTTCGATCACGGGACTGCCCTTGCGCGGCTCCACCCGCGCCCAGGCGGCCGTGGACCAGTAGTCGCCTTTCCAGGGCTGTCCCGGGATTGCCCGTACGTAGATGGCGAAACGGTCAAACATGACCTCCGGCACGTACCGGCTGCCGACCCGCGAAACGAGCGGCGGATTGGCCGGATCGGGACGGCCTTCGGTGGACTCCAGCAGATATTCCTGACCTTCCA
>JAXMIV010000321.1:0-3113 GCA_034377045.1 Prosthecobacter sp.
CGTGGTTTGTCGCCAATCCGGTGATGGCGGTGCTTGTCATCAGTGCCGGCATGTTCTGTGCCGCCACCGCCAATCCCTGCCTCGGCGCCACCGTGATGAGCCTGGGCGGCCCACACGTCGCCACAGTCATCGCCACGACCAACATGTGCGGCAATTTCGGCGCGGCGGCCTTTCCAATCGCCGTGCCGTGGCTGCTGCATCATGCAGGCGGTTGGAATGCGGTGCTCGGCGGTTTCGGTGCGCTCTACATTATCGCCGCGATATTCTGGCTGATGATCAGGACCAATGGCTGTGTGTTTGAGTCGGCACCAGTCAAACACTGATACTCATTCGCTGAACGCGTAAAGGTGCTTGTCCGTGCGCAGATAAAGCACTCCATCCACGATCGCTGGTGAGGCAAACACCTGCTCCTTCAACTCATTCCGCGCGAGCACCTTCAGCACATCGCTCGCCGAATCCAGCACCACGACGGTTCCCCGTTGTGAGGTGATATAGACGCGACCGCCGGCAGTCACTGAGGAGCTGTAATAGTCGCCGGAGGCATCGACACGCTCCGCCTGGTAAATGGGGCTGCCGCTGCGAGCGTCATAGCACGAAGCGAGCCCGCCATTTTTCATCGTGAAAACGCGGTCGTTCACCACCACTGGCGATGATACATACGGCAGATGCTTGCTCACCTGCCAGACCACATTCGTGTCCGTGATGTCGCCGCCGCCGCCGGGCTTGATGGCGAAGAGTTGATTCACCGCCTGCGCAAACATCGAGCGCATGACTTCATACTCCGCCTTGGTGACCACTCCGTCCTTGTCAGCATCAATCTGCGAAAACCGATCCTTCACCGGTCCTTTCGGGAACTCGTCCTTGATCAAAATGCCGTCTTTGTTCGCGTCGTTGGCCGCCGCAAACGCCTCGAAGGGTTCCATCTCCACGCGGTCATCTTCATCACCGCCGACATTCCAACTCGAGACCAATAGCACTCCGTCCGCCGCCACGGGGCTCGCGTTCGAAACCCGCGCCATGCCGCGCACCGACCAGCGTTGTTTGCCGTCCTTCAAATCATAACTGCGCACCCACAATGAACCCGCCACAACCAACTCCTTTATGCCGTCATGTTTCCACACAAACGGCGTCGAAAAACTTCGTCGAAACTCCGGACGCTCCACCCGCCACGCCTCCGCGCCCGTCTTTGCCTCCAACGCCAGCAGATACGACCCGACATCCTGATCAACCACGACAATCACCTTGCCATCCGCGAGGATCGGGGACGCCCCGGTGCCAAATTCAACCACCGGTGACGGCAACGGCTTTCTCCAGACTTCCTTGCCGTTCCAATCATACGTCAGTACCCCGAACGACCCGAAATAGACATGCACCCGCTCGCCATCCGCACATGGAGTTGGCGATGCCGGACTGCCGATGCGATGCGCGCCTTCGATCTTCTCCACCGGAGCCAGCGCACGCCATAGCTCCCGGCCATCCGCACGATTCAGGCAAAACGTCACCAGCTTGCCGCCCTCGAAGCCTGTGAGCACGATTCTGTCACCCCAGATGCACGGTGATGAGTGCCCATGCGGCACCGCCACCTTCCAGCGCACGTTCTTTTCCACGCCAAACTCGATCGGTGGCTTCCCGCTCCCAATCCCGAGCCCTCCCGCCCCACGAAACTGCGGCCCGTTCGATTCGGCGTGGCCTGTTGTAAGAACGAAGAAAATAAGGAGTGCAATGCGTGTCATGGGAAACTCGGTACTCAAATAAGAGCGCTTTCGTGACGCCCTTGCAAAAGATGGCCCAATTCCGACCCGTTGGACTCGGAGAGGTGCACATGCAGGAACGAAAGCGGGTGCGCCGTATGTTCAAGCATTAGCCTGCCATGAATACACCTTCCCTCCTCACCATCCCGGCCCTCTGGCTTTCCGTCACGCTTTGCCTGGCGCAGCAATCGGCCTCGCAGAAAAAAGACACGTCCCTGGCGCCGCCGAAGAACTTGAAATCCAAACTCGCGCCCGGCTACACCATCCCGATCGTCGACATCAGCGGTGAGAAGGAGCGCCAGGTCATTGTGGATCGTGAACCCGGCCAGTATCTGGGGCATCCCACCACGGTCCTGCTGGAAGACAACAAGACGATGCTCACCGTATACCCGAAAGGCCATGGCCGCGGCGCCATCGTGTACAAGCGCAGCAACGATGGCGGCAAAACCTGGAGCGAACGCCTGCCCACGCCCAAGTCCTGGGAGACCTCGCTAGAGGTGCCCACCTTGCATCGCGTCATCGATGCAGAAGGCAAGAAGCGCATCATCATGTTTAGCGGCTTGTACCCGATCCGCATGGCCGTCACTGAAGATGATGGCGCCAAGTGGAGTGAATTGAAACCCGTCGGCAATTTCGGCGGCGTGGTCACCATGGCGACGGTGATCGGCCTCAAGACACCCGGACAATACCTCGCCTTTTTTCACGATGACGGCCGCTTCATCCGCGGCGGTGACGAGACTCGTTTCGCCATGAAAGGTCCGCACAGCGATCACACCTCGCCAGCCGCCAAACCCTGGCGCTTCTGGGTCTACACCACCCTTTCAAAGGATGGCGGCCTAACATGGAGTATACCAGTCCCGATCGCCATGCTGCCGGATGCAAACCTGTGCGAGCCCGGCGCATTGCGTTCCCCCGACGGCAAACAGATCGCCGTGCTGCTGCGCGAAAACAGCCGCAAATACAATTCCTTCGTTATCTTTTCCGACGATGAGGGACTCACCTGGACAGAGCCGCGTGAACTTCCCGCCTCCCTCACCGGTGACCGCCACACGGCCAAGTACGCGCCGGATGGCCGCCTTTTCATCAGCTTTCGTGACACAACACATGTGAGTCCCACGAAAGGCGACTGGGTCGGCTGGGTCGGCACCTATGACGACATCGTCAAAGGCAACGAAGGCCAATACCGCATCCGCATCATGGACAACACCAAAGGCGCCGACTGTACCTATCCGGGCGTCGAATTGCTGCCGGACGGTACGTTCGTCGCCACAACCTACGGTCACTGGACCGAAGGCGAACTCGCTTACGTGGTCAGTGTCCGCTTCAAACTCGATGAATTGGATAAAAAACTCCGCTGATCAC
>JAXMIV010000322.1:0-2506 GCA_034377045.1 Prosthecobacter sp.
GCTTTCCTCGGCAATGAGGCCATAGATGGTGCGACCGTCTTTGGTCTCCACGGCGTAGGCGATGAAGCTGGGCACAACCTCGCGGTTGGGATCAAGGATGTTGATGAGCACCTGTTCGGAATTCCATGCACGGATGTTGGCGAGGTTCGGGCCGAGGTCTTTGGTGCCGAGGTCACCAGCACGATGGCAGGCAATGCAGACGGTCTCGAAAACTTTCTGTCCACTCGCGATGTCACCTTTGAGCGACAGCGCAGGATTGTATTTCTCGATGACTTCCTTGCGTGGACCCGGTGCGGAGTCGCTGAAAAGTTTGGTCGCGAGTTCCTTCACTTCCGCGACGCTGCTGAGTCCAAGGGTTCTGCGCTGGGCAAAGGGTATCTGGTTCGCGGGAATGAGTCCACTCTCGACGGCCTTCAGCAAGGGCAACGCACGGGCACGCACACTGAGCAGCGCTGCCACCACTTCGGCACGGACGGCGGGCGTCTGCGTGCGCCAGTTGGCAAGCAACAGCGGCACGGCATCAGGCGTGGTAAAACTTCCGATGGCGGTGATCGCGGCGCGTTGCACGTCCTGTGACTGCTTCGCTTCGAGCAGACTGGTGAGCGGTGCTTTGACACGGTCGAAGTCGTCGAAAGTGAGCAGGCGAATGGCGGCGGCGCGGGCTTCAAGCGTTTGTTCCGCATCGGCGGCGGTCTGCGCGGCGCGGCTCAAGACGCTGTCCACCACGCGGCTTGCCTCATCGGTGAATCCGGCGCGGCGCAGGCTTTTGCTTGAACGCTTCAACCCTTCGCCGATGCCGGAAATAATTTCATGCAGGGCGGGACTGGTCAGGTCGTTGCTGCCACCGAAGGATGCGAGCACACGCTGCATCTCGTCTTTCTTCCCGCGCACGCCGACGATCTGCGCCAGCTCGCGGATGAGGTCGGTGGCGGTGCTGCTCGAAACAAACTTCGCATCAGTGAGCAGGCGGGCGAGAAGCTGGTCGCTGGTGTTGGCGACAGAACTCAGCACGGCGGTGCGAATCCACGGGTCTGCGGCATCGTGCCTGGCGATGATGGCGAGGGCATCCATGACACGCGGGTCGGAGAGTTCGCCGAGCGTGAAGGCGGTTTGGAAGCGGACGCGGGCATCAGGATCATCGGCGAGCGTCAGCAGCGCGTTGATGAGCGCGACATTTTGCGCGCGAGGCTCAGCCAGCTTCACGGCATTCTCGCGCACGCCAGCGGTCTTGTCCTTCAAACTGGCAAGCAGATCGGCATCGGTGAGTTCACTCAAACCATCAAGCGACCACAACGCATGCAGGCGGGCTTCGGGTGTCCTGCCGTTCTTCACGAGATCATGCAGCGCGGGTGCAACGCTTTTGTCCTGACGCTCAAAGAGAAGTCGCTGAGCAGTTTCGCGCCACCAGGAGTTCGGGTTCTCCAATGTCGCGACAAGTTCGGCGCTGCTCGCGCTGCCGAGGCGCGGTGGTTTGGATGCTTTGAAATCCGGCGGCGTCAACCGCCAGAGGCGGCCCATGTCGCGGCCGGCTTCAAGGTCCACGGCGGAGTGGATGTCGTCGGGGATGCTCCACGGGTGCTCGATGTTTTCGCGATACATATCCATCACGTGCAGGGTGCCGTCGGGAGCGTTGACGAAGTTCACCGGACGAAACCAGTTGTCGGTCGAGGCGACCATCTCGACTTTGCCGTCCACGCGTGCGGCCCTGAACGTGACGCCGTCGGGTGTGAGTTGGAGGCGGTAAAGCAGGTTGCCCGCACATTCAGCGATGAAGACATTGCCGCGATACTTTTCCGGATAAGCCGCGCCGCGGTAACTCGTGACACCACTCGCCGCGGTAACGACACCCGCGCCGACAAGTTCACTGCGCGGCATGTTGATGTCGCGCTCGCCCGCCCAGCGCTTCGCCCGGATCACACGCCAGGGTTCCGGCTGCGAGATGGCATACACGGGCAACTGGTCGCCGGACTCGGCCATGTCATTGATCGGGCTGCTCGCGGCGAGATAGGGGTTGCGCGCGAGGTAACGATTGGGCAGGACGATGTGCTGCGCGGGATTGCGAATGTTGCAGAGGAAACGGTTGCCCCAATCATCGAACGTGCCGCCGTAGCGTGCGCCGCCGGAGAGCAGGTCCATTTCGTGGGTGACGGGATTGATGCGGAAATCATTTCGCGTCATCACGGTGGGTTTTGCATCGGGCTTGTCGCCGGGGCGGATCTGGCCACCGTTGCTGCCACCAGCACCGTGAATGTGATTGTCGAGCGCCCAGACGAGATTGTTCATCACAGCCTGCACGTTGAGCTTGCGGAAACCGGTGAAGACCCTGGTGCGCACATCGGCCTTGCCATCGCCGTCGGTGTCTTTGAGATACCAGACGTCCGGCGTGGCCGCGACGAACACACCGCCCTTCCAACAAGCGACACCGGTGGGCCACGACAGCCCCCCGGCAAACACCGTGGACTTGTCGAACACGCCGTCGCCGTCGGCATCTTCGAGCAGGCGAACG
>JAXMIV010000323.1:0-11190 GCA_034377045.1 Prosthecobacter sp.
TGCACCGGCGGGTCGCCTGCCAGGCCGCCGCCCTCGAGGGGCAGGTTGGCGATTTCGATCTGCTCGCTGGCGCCGCGGATTTCGATGAGATTCGGCGCATCCGCATGCCGGATCACGGCGCCTGCCGGAATGGGAAATTTCAGCGGTGTCTTGAGCAGCAGCTTGCCTTCCTGAACCTCGCTGATCACGGCCAGGACATAGGGTTTTGGCTTTTTGGTGAAACTATCCACCGCGCCGTCGGCACTGATATGCAGTTGCATTCCGGGCCGCCAGTTGCGGGCGGCGCGCACGGCCAGGGTCTGGCTGCCGGCAGGGGTGTCCTGGGCGCACTCGGCATAGGCCAGCGGCGGCAACTTCAAAACGCAGTCTTCCTTGTCCATGCCACGGATCGCCAGTTTCTTCGCGTCTTTCAGCACCAGACCGTCTTTCAGCACATGCACGCCTGGCGGGATGGTCACCACGCCCCCACCCTGCTTGATCGCTTCGTCGATCCACTGCTGAATGGGTGGCGCCTCCGCCGCCTGCGCCATTTGCAGACCGAGGCTAAACAGGAGGATCGAGGTGAGAAAGCGCATACGGCAGGTTGGGATGATGCAGCAAAAGGGTTCGTCAACCGCCCTGCGATTCTTGCGGACCGCCTGCCGGAAGATGCCGCGTCGGTTTATCGGTGGAGCGGCGTTTCGCCCTCGTCATTCTTGATCTCGATGAACTTGCCGGCGATGCCCCAGGCCACGTTCTGGCGCGGCAGGATGCCATCACCACCGACATAAAAGCGGCTGGCGATGAGGTAATTCTCCCGGCTGACCCCGCCCTTCTTGCCGCCGGAAAGGAGATCCGCCACGACCATGCCAAACTGACCGGCAATCCCCGTCTCCCGCCGCACATGCTCGCGGAAATCCGCCTCATTCGGATTGGTGAAAGCGAGGAAGGCCACAACGACAATGGCAATGATGGTGGCGAGGCGCATAAGAGCAGACTAGCGGACCCCAGGAGGCATGTCGATACCGATGTGAGCGCAAGATCGAGTCCCTTGGAATTCAGGGAGACGGCCACAACAGGAGCGCCTGGCGAATACCCTTGCCGCCGTGAAACGCGGCTAACGGTCCCTCGACCGTGTTACCAGATTAAACCTACCATGAAATCCCTGATTCTGACCCTTGCGGGAGCCTTTCTCGCCCTTACCGCAGCCAATGCCGCGGACCAAACCACCACGACCACCGTGAAGACGGAAGGTGGCGTCACCACCCGTGAAACCGTCACCACCACCAGCTCCGGCACACTCACTGAGTACGCCCCAGGCTCCACCTTCATCGTGAAGGAAACCACTGGCCCGGTGATCTACAACTACGGCAAGACCGTCGTGTATGCCACCCGCAGCGGCCGCATCCTGACCAATGACGAAGTCAAGGCCCGCATCCGCGTGGGTCTGCCAGTCAATATCACCTACGCCAATGAAGGCACGACTCGCGTGATCAATCGCATTGTCATCGACGACTAAGTTTTCTCGTCATCGAGATTCTCCGCCCGCACCTCTCCGCCGTGAGGGATGCGGGCTTGTCTTTTCCGCATCCGCTGAACATCGACCGATGCGCTAAGGGCGACTGGCTCATGCACAAACAGAATCGCGCCAACTCCATGCCTCGCGCCTGAGCCCGTCCTCACCCTGGTATCCCCGACAGGAATCGAACCTGTATTTAGAGTTTAGGAAACCCTTGTTCTATCCATTGAACTACGGGGACGTTGGGAGATGGCGGACTGTAAAACCTGCGGGGGAGACTAGCAAAGTAAGAATTGGCGCACCCATTCCTCACCCGACCAGCCGCCGCGCTTCCGCCAAGGCCGCTTCGACTTTGCTGACGTCCTTGCCGCCACCGCGCGCGAAGTCGGGTTTGCCGCCGCCTTTGCCACCGACAATCGGGGCGATGGTCTGGATGATCTTGCCCGCCTGAATCTTCGCCTGCTGCTCCTTGGCGACAAAGGCCAGCAATGCCACATTGCCACCGCCCGTCGTGGCGAGTACCGCGACGCCGCTGAACTGGCTGCCCTTGAGCGCATCAATGATCGCCATGGCGTAATCGCCATCCACATCGCCCAGGTTGGTGATGATGGTGTTGTTCTCCGCCGCCGCGAGCAGGTCCTTCGCGCGCGCCGAAGCCTCGCGCTGCTGCGCCGCCTTCAGCGCTTTTTCCAGCTCCTTCTGCTGCGTGAGCAGCGTGTCGATCTTCTTCTCAAGATCATGACTGCCCTGCGCGCTCACCTTGCCGGCGAGCAGCTTCAAAAGCTCATGCTCACTGCGCGCCGCGTCATAGGCCTCCAGCCCCGCGATCGCCTCAATTCGGCGCACTCCCGCAGCCACGGCGCTTTCGCTCACCAGGCGGAACAAGCCAATCTCTCCCGTGTGCCGCGTGTGCGTGCCGCCGCAGAGCTCCATGCTGTAGCCGTTCAATTGGTTAGGCCTGCCGCCGATCTGCACGACTCGGACATTCTCCGGATACTTCTCACCAAAGAGCTGCATGATGTCCGCGTTGCTCTTCACTTCGGCATACGGCGCCTCGCTCCAGGAAACCGGATCGTTGGCAATGATGCGCTCATTCACCAACCGCTCGATCTCCGCGATTTGGTGAACATTCAGCGCCCCGCTGTTGAAGTCGAAGGTCAGTTTGTCCGGCGTCACCGAGGATCCCTTCTGCGTGGCGTCCAGGCTCACCACCTCATGCAGCGCCCAGTGCAAAATGTGCGTCACCGTATGATGCCGCTCAATCGCATGGCGGCGGGTCGCGTCCACTTCCAGATGCAAAGAAGACCCCACCACCGGCGCATCGTCGGTTTCCAAAAAGTGCAGCCACGTATGGCCCACCTTCGTCGTGTTGGTGATCGCATAAGTATTGGCGCCCGCGATCAACTGACCGCTGTCGCCCACCTGCCCGCCCATTTCGGCATAACAGGTCGAAGCATCCAGCACCACCGCCGTCTGGTCCTTCACCTCAACGACTTCCAGCACCTTCACTTCAGCTTGGAGATTGTCATACCCAATGAACTTCGTCGGCTCCTTCGTTTCAATCTCACTCAGCGCGACCACGTTCTTCTTCATCGCAGCGCGTGCCCGCTGCTTCTGTTCTTCCATGAGCTTGTTGAAGCCTTCGACATCTACCGTTAGGCCCCGTTCCCGGGCGATGAGTTCGGTGAGATCCAGAGGGAAGCCAAAGGTGTCGTAGAGCTCAAATGCGAGGTGTCCCCATACCTTTGTGGCTGGCTTTTCGGCCGTTCCTTCATAGGTCACTAGGGGTTCGATGTTGGAAGCGATCTTGCGTTTGCTAGTAAGCTCTTTCTCGAAAATCTCAAGTCCCCGATCCAACGTCCGATTAAACGCCTCCTCCTCGGTCTTCAGCACGATCTGAATCTGCGCCTTCCGGCTGCGCAACTCCGGAAACACATCGCCCATGTACAAAGCCAGCACTTCGACCAGCTTGTAAAAGAACGGTTCTTTGAAGCCCAGCGCGCGGCCATACTTCACCGCACGGCGGAGAATGCGGCGCAGCGTGTAATTACGATCGCTGTTGCCGGGCTGAATGCCGTCGGCAATCGAAAAACTCAGCGTGCGCAAATGATCCGCGATCACGCGAAAAGCCACGTCGATCTTCTCCTGCTCCGTCTCGCCCGTGCTGCCCGCCTTTGGCAGGGTACTGGCATAGGTCTTGCCGCTCATCTTCGACAACTCATCAAAGATGGGTCCAAAGACATCGGTATCGTAGTTGCTGATCTTGGCGTTTTCGAAATCCGTGAAATTCTTCGTGCCCTGGATGATCGAGGTCACGCGCTCAAAGCCCATGCCCGTGTCCACGTGCTGCGCGGGCAGCGGCGTGAAGGTCTTGTCAGGGTTGGCGTTATACTGAATGAAGACATTGTTCCAAATCTCGATGCAGCTCGCGTCGCTGCCATTGACGAGTTTGGCGCCGGCTTTCTGCCGCTCTTCATCGAGTTCCACGGGCCCTGGCGTGAGGTCCACATGAATCTCCGTGCACGGACCGCAGGGGCCGGTATCGGCCATCATCCAGAAGTTGTCCTTCTTGTTGCCGTTGACGATGTGGATGTCGGGATCGAGTCCGATGCTACGGAACTTTTCCGCCCAGATGTCCCAGGCCTCCTGGTCGCGGTCAGCCGGATCACCCTTGTCAGGCTGGTAAATGGTCGCAAAGACGCGAGACGGCGGGAATTTCCAACGTTCAATGACGAGTTCCCAGGCCCAAGAGATCGCTTCCTTTTTGAAGTAGTCGCCAAAAGACCAGTTCCCCAGCATCTCGAAAAACGTGTGGTGATAGGTATCGAGGCCGACATCCTCCAGGTCATTGTGCTTGCCACCGGCGCGGATGCATTTCTGCGTATCGGCGGCGCGGGTGGGCAGACCCTTGTGCAACACCCCGGGCCAGGTATCCACATCCGGCTGGCGCTCGCCCAGGAAGATTGGGACAAATTGATTCATGCCCGCGTTCGTGAAGATGCGCGCCCCATCCCGGCTGGTATAACCCACATTGTCGCTGGGCACGATGGTGTGCTGCTTCTCCTTGAAGAAGTCGAGGAACGATTGGCGGATCTGGGCGCTGGTAGGGACGGCGGACATGAGGGGCAAATGCAGGCGGGGGCGCGCATTATGGCCGGAAGCACCCCGGAGGCAAGGGCAGGGTGACGGGTGCGGCCCCAGTGTCGTACCTCAACATTCCGATGTTGAGAGGGCACCCCAGGCCGCAAGAGCTCCGTCTCAACATCGGAATGTTGAGGTACGGGCCCCAGTGCTCCGCCACGCAATCCCCCGCCTCCCGACTTGCAGCCCCGCCTTTCCCACGCCAATAACGCTCCATGCTTCGCGGCGCAGATCGATGGCTCCTTCCCTACCTCACACGCGAACGCCACCGCTTGCGGCTGGCGGCCGATCAGCCCGTGCACGCCTGCATCGCCGTCTGCGACCACTTTGAGCCGCTGCATGACACCGATCACGCCGGCGCCTTGCGGGCCATTGCGGACTGGCAGACCGCTTGGCCAAAGCTGGTGGAAACCCACCGCGACAGCTCCGGGCGCGGGCCGCGGCACACTTTCTTTTACCCCACCGAGCAGTACCACCCCGAAATCCTCGACCCGCTGGCCAAACTCTGCGCCCAGACCGGCAGCGAGGTGGAGGTCCATCTCCATCACGATGGCGACACCGCGGCGTCCCTCACCGAAAAGCTGCGCCAGGGCCTGAGCGATCTCGCCAGCCACGGCCTGCTCAGCCGCGATGCCCAGGGGCGGCCGCAATACGCCTTCATCCACGGCAACTGGGCGCTCGACAACTCCCACCCGTCCGGGCGCAAATGCGGCGTTTCCAATGAGCTGGAGGTGCTGAAAAGAACCGGCTGCTATGCCGATCTCACCCTCCCCTCCGCTCCCGATCCCTGCCAGACGAAGGTCCTCAACTCCATCTACTACGCCCGCGAAGACGGCCGGCCCAAATCCCACGACTGCGGCACGGCCGTCCAGGCGCGAATGACCGCGGCCCTGCGCGACCGCGACGATACGCTGCTGCTCGTCCAGGGCCCGCTGGGCCTGAACTGGCGGCGGCGGAAATGGAAACTCCTGCCCCGTGTCGAGAACGGCGAAGTCGCCGGCCAAAACCCGCCCACCGTCACTCGCCTGCAATTGTGGCTGGAGCTCTGCCCGCGCGTCAAAGACGGCGCCCCGTGGATCTTCATCAAGCTGCACACCCACGGCGGCATCTCGAAGAACTACAACATGCTGTTAGGCAATGCCGCCCGGCGTTTCTACGAAGACATCGCCGAATTTGCCCGCATCACCCCGGGTTTTCAGTACCACTACGTCACCGCCCGCGAAATGGTGAACCTCATCCACGCCGCCGAAGACGCCAAGACCGGCGCCCCTGCTGAGTGGGTGGATTATCGATACGCCAGGCCGCCAGGCGCAAAGCCGTAGCTCAACATTCCAATGTTGAGTCGCGTCTCTTGCGGCTTGGTGCGCGCCCCACGTCTTTGGAGTCAGCCGAGCGTAGCGAGACAGCCAGCGAAAGCTGCCCTTCAGGGTGAGGACGAGGGAGGCGAGGACGAAGCAACGCTTCAGCCGATCATTGAGCGTCTGCAGCGTCGCCACGCCCTTCCATGATCGCCTAAAGGCTTCACTCCAAAAACTCGCCTAACAACACGTTTTACTGAATCTCCACGCACACACCTTCCTTGGTGCTGCGCGCAAACAAGCGGTCATAGGCCAGCACCGGGTAGCTCCACACCTTGCCGTCGAGCACGTCTTCGCGCTTCAGTTCCACGTACTTGTTGGGGTTCGCTTCGACTACGACCACCTCGCCCTTGTCACTGATGGCGATGACTTTGTCACCGGAGAGAATCACCTGCCCGGGGCCGAAACCTGGCTCGGCCCACTTCTCCTCGCCCGTCTTGATATCGACACAGGCCAGCGGACCTTTGCCGTATTCCTTGAAGCTGAACATGCCGTAGAGATAGCCGTCCTTCACCACCGGCGTGCTCCAGTGATTGATCGCGCCATTCTCCTTGCGCCAGAGAGGCTCAGCGCTCAGGCCGCTGCCACTCTTGCTGATCTTGAAAGCACCGCCGCCCACGCCATACCCAGCGGAGCAGTACACAATGTCGCCAAACACCACCGGGCTGGCCGCTGTGGAGACCTTGTAAGGGAAGGGCGCGCGCCACAGCACCTTGCCATCGGCGGGCGTCACGGCGACGAGGCCGGTCTGCGTAAAGAAGATCGCCTGATGCACCCCCTGGATGTCCGCGACGACCGGTGTGGCGTGCGTCATCTTGTCGTCCTCGCCCTTCCATACGACCTTGCCCGTGTCTTTGTTGAGCCCGATCAAAGCCTGGCCAGCGCCGCCGCCCGCCAGCAGCAGGACATCGCCATCGATCACCGGAGACGCCGCATTCATCCACGAGATCGGCTTGCCGCCATTCTCCTTCATCACGTCATGCGACCAGACTTTGGAGCCGTCCTTCGCGTTCAGGCAATGCACGCCCAGATTCGTATCGATCACATACACCTTGCCGTCCACGATCGCGGGGGTCGAGCGCGGTCCGTCGCCGCCCGCATTGTCCGGCGTGCCGGAATTCCCGTCCTTGCCCTCATTGCCGTACTTGGCCACCAGCGTCACACCCGCCTTCCACACCGGCTTCCCCGTGCGCACATCCAGGCACAGCACCGTTTCCCCCGTATTGCCGTCCACCTCATCGACCACCAGCGTGTACGCATTCGTGCCCGCGACCGCGAAGGAGCTGAACCCCGTCGCCGTTTCCGCCGTCCACACCTTCTTAAACGTCGCCTTCTTCCAATCCCGCACCGTTTTCACCTCCGGCCCCGTCCCGTCCTTATTCGGCCCGCGGAAATTGGCCCAGTCCGCCGGTTTGGCCGCCTGCGCAAAAACACCAGCCGCCACAAAGAGCGAGCCGCCAAAGATAGTGGTACGAAGAAGAGAACGAAGCATGGAATTCAAAGAATAATGGGTGGAAGACCTGGAACGAACAAGAGCCCCGCACTCTTGCGTGATCGCGAACCTACACAAGCAGTTCAGCAAAAGTCCCGACCCGAGCAAAAAGATTTTCCAGAGATTCCTCCATTCCCTAATTTTTTTGCCCCAAATCTTTCTGCCAAAATCCGAAGTCCCCGCCGCCCAGCCGTGGGATGGATGTAGCGACAGCTCACCCGTCCCTTGCGAGGTCGCCACCCCTGATGCGCTGAGCGATCTTCTACCTCAGCATTCCTCCAGAGCTGCGACGGCTTGCGCCTCCGTGACACTGGGAAAGCCTTCCAGGAAGTCGTGCAGAGAATCGCCGGCTTCCAGGTGATCGAAGAGGCTTCTCACAGGCATGGCGTTGCGACATGGCATGACATGACCCAAACCTGGCTGCTGGCTCGGCAAACTTGTGGGTAATAGTCAGGTCGCAGCGAGGCCCTGCCAGAGGGCTACGGAGGCTTCGCTTTTGAAGCCAAGGGTTGAGCACGGATTTCGACCCATCCTTCGCCCATCAATCCTTCGCTAAAAGCTACGGAGGACAGAGGCCACGAAGGTAGAGAAGGCTTCGGAGGGCAAGGCGGATTTATACGGATGACACGGATTGGATAGCCGAGGCGGCGGCAGGGTCTTTGTCCATTGCGTGAGGGCATTCGGTCTAAATTCCAGCAATTCGCTCCTTGCATCCCGCGCTGCACCCTCTCAACTACCCGACCCCGCATGGCTTCTGTCACTCTTGGCCTGATTCAAGGCAGCACATTCCCGAGCAAGGCTGAGAGCCTGAGCCGGCATGTGGCGCTGATCCGTGAGGCGGCGGGGAAGGGGGCGCAGATCATTTGCCTGCAGGAGCTGTTCAATGTGCCGTACTTCTGCACGCGGCAGGACCCGACGCTGTTTGACCTGGCGGAGGCGGTGCCGGGGCCGACGACGGATGCTCTCGCGCCGCTGGCGAAGCAACTGGGCGTGGTGCTGATCGTGCCGTTGTTTGAGAAACGCGGGCCGGGGTTGTATCACAATACCGCGGCGGTCATCGATGCGGATGGGACGGTGCTCGGCAAGTACCGGAAGATGCACATCCCGCAGGACCCGGGGTTTGAGGAGAAGTTTTATTTCACGCCGGGCGATCTGGGGTATCCGGTCTGGGACACGAAGTTTGGCCGCATCGGCGTGCTGATTTGCTGGGACCAGTGGTATCCGGAGGCGGCGCGGCTGGCGGCACTGGCCGGGGCGGAGATTCTGTTTTACCCGACGGCGATTGGCTGGCTGCGCAGTGAAAAGGCCGAGCTCGGGGTGGCCCAGCACTGCGCCTGGCAGTCGGTCCAGCGCGGGCATGCGGTGGCGAATGGCTGCTTTCTCGCCGCGGTCAACCGGGTGGGGCCGCAGGATGAGACGGAGTTTTGGGGGCAGAGTTTCGTCGCCAATCCCTACGGCCAGGTCATCGCCGAGGCATCCACGGATCGGGAGGAAGTGCTCCTGGTACCCTGCGATTTGCAGGTGGTGGAGGATTTTCGCCGCATCTGGCCCTTTTTTCGTGATCGCCGCGTTGACACTTACGCGCCCCTGACCAAACGCTACCTCGATGAGTAAAGGATACCCACAGAACTATCGCCTGCCTGCCGAATTTGAGCCCCAGGAGGCGATCTGGCTTTCATGGCCCTCCAACAAGGAGAGCTGCCCGAAGACATTTCACAAACTGCAGGACAAGTTTGGCGAAATCGCTTCCACCATTTCCCGCTATGAGCGGGTGCGCATCAACGCGCCGATGCTCAGCCACATGAACATCCGCCTCTCCATCGCGGACAACGAGGGCGATCTCAGCCAGGTGGACATTTACGAGCACAACACCAATGACGTGTGGTGCCGCGATCACGGGCCGATTTTCATCAAGGAAAAGGACACCGGCAAGGTGGCGATCACCGACTGGAAGTTCGATGCCTGGGGCGGCAAATTCCCGCATGACCTCGACGACACGATCCCGGAAAAAGCGGCCAACGTTTTGAAGATGGAGCGCTTCACCTCGAAGATGGTGCTGGAAGGCGGCGCGATCGAGACCAACGGCAAAGGCCTGCTCCTCACCACTGAGTCCGTCCTGCTCAACCCTAACCGCAACGGCGGCAAGGCGCGCACCAAGGCGGAAGTGGAAAAGGAACTCAAGGGCATGCTCGGCGTCGATCAGATCGTCTGGTTCAAGAAAGGCATCGAAGGCGACGACACGGACGGGCACATCGACGACATCGTGCGCTTCGTCCGCGAAGACGCCGTGATCTGCATGGTGGAGACCAAGGAAGGCGACGCGAATTTCAAACCGCTGAAACAAATCCGCGAACAGCTCGACGACGTGCGCACCGCCGAAGGTGGCAAGCTGGAGATCATCGAGATCGAAATGCCGAACGCCATGGAGATGAAGGACTGGCGTCTCAGCCGCCTGCCCGCCAGCTACGCGAATTTCCTGATCCTAAACAACGCCGTCATGCTGCCCCTCTTTGGCCACAAGAAGAAGGACGCCATCGCCGAAGACAAGATCGCCGAATGCTTCCCCGGCCGCGAAATCATCGCCGTGACCTGCAAAGACCTGATCATGGAAGGCGGGGCTTTGCATTGCATCGCCATGCATCAGCCGAAGTAGGGGGGACGTACCTCAACATTCCAATGTTGAGAGGGCGCCCCAGTCCGCAAGAGTACCAAACTCAACATCGGAATGTTGAGGTACATCATCGCCCGCCCCTCAGGGGGCAGCGATCTCACAAGAGACGGGCGGGCAGTGTCGCCACACCCATCCCACGGAGGGGCGGCTGGCGTACTTCAGGCCAGCCCCGAACGACTTTCATTTTGAATTCCGCCGATCGTTCATCAGGCGAGTCGCTTCATCCCGCACCATTTTGTCCGTGTCCTGCGTGCCGCGTTGCACGATTGCCAGCGTCTCCGGTGTATCGACCCTCGCTGCAGCCTGAACAACGGTCAGACGCACGGACTTCGACGGATCTTTTTCCATGGTCCATAACAGCGACTTGGCCTGGGGATGCGGGCTGCGCTCCAGCGATTGCGCCGCCAATAGGCGAATGTTCCCCGCAATGTCGGCAGCGACCTGCTCCGTGGCGCAATGTCCCATGTCGGAGCCTCTCGTGGTCATGCCAATTTTGAGCCCTGCCAGCGCCTCGTCTCCCTCCATGCGAGCGAGGCGATCGATGGCTCTGAACCGCAGGCTGTAGGTGTCGCTTTTGACTGCTTTGATGTACCACGGGATGACGCGCGGATCATCGATGAGCGACAACTCGTCGATGGCTGCGTCTGAAACCTCGGAGTTGGGGTCGAGCAACTTCGGGCCCAGTTCATCGATGCGTGGGCCAATGGTTTTCGGGTCGATCGGATCGGGCTCGATAGGGATGCGCACGCGCGGCAAATGAAGCTTTCCATGCCACACGATGGCGTCCCCCGACCGGTCATCTTTTTGCGGAGGCAGTTCCAATGTCGCCTGAAGGTAGTAGGCCTTGCTGTCGTGCGGGAACAGCCAGCCGTATTGAGACCCAAGATCGAGCATCGCCGCTTGATCGGCCCCAACTCCCCACCCCGTTGGACCGATGCGAAACCGCAGCAGACTGTCAAGCGGCAGCACCAATGGCGGGGTATCAACCGAGAAGCCGCTATAGGCGCCTCCCGATATCGGGATGTCACGG
>JAXMIV010000324.1:0-4685 GCA_034377045.1 Prosthecobacter sp.
CGTCGGAGGCTTCAGTCGCGGCCGTGAAAGGCCTGACTGGAGTGATGAAGGTGACGATCGGCGGCACGGGGCAGACGTTCAAATGGTATCGCGCGGAGGCCCCGGGAACGCAATTGCTCGACGGGACGAAGTACGCTGGTGCCAAGACTGCCACCCTGACGGTGAAGGGTTTGTTGGATACCGATGCCGGAGAATACATCTGCGATGTCTTCGCGCCCGATGGCGCGACGACCAAGCAGGTGATGGTCGGAATACGCAAGCTGCAAGTCGTGACCTCGCCAACATCAACCTTCATTGCTGCTGGCACCTCACTGATTCGGGGAGTGACCTCAGTTGGCCCGATTGCACCGGGGGATCTGAGCTATCAGTGGAAGAAAAACGCCGTGAACATTCTGCTGACTGCTAATGCAACGGCTCAAAGTCCGACGTTTGAGATCGGCAGCGCGGTGTTGGCGAATTTCGGCGGCTATACTTGCGTGGTCACCCCCACGGGCGGAACGGCGTGTACGACGGTGACCGCCAATGTGGCGGTGGCTAACTTGAGTGCGACGACGGTCCACGTCAATATCACCAAAACCGCCATCCTAAAGGCCACAGCGACGGGCCTGGGAGTCACCTACAAGTGGTATCGCCGGGACGGTGGAGTTACGGCACTGGCCAATGGTTCCAAATACACGGGCGTGACGACAGCAAGCCTGAGCATCATCGATTGCCAGGTGGCTGACGACGGCGAGTATTTCTGCGAAATCAGCGCCAATGGCGTGATGCTCACCGCCGGAGATGTGTCACTGCTTGTGCATCGTGCCCCAGTGTTGGGCGCGGTGGTTCTGCCAACAGGGATCGTCAGTGGTGTCTACAATTATCAAGTTCCTGTCGATGCAGATCCGCTGAGGCAGCCGACAAGCTATAAGGCCGTGGGTCTTCCTACAGGGCTCACGATGGGTCTAACCACGGGTATCATCGCTGGCAAGCCGACTGTCACCGCCAGCGGTGCGAACGTCACCATCACCGCCACCAACGGTGCCGGCAGCGCCACGGACACTTTCCCGATCACCATCAATGCCATGCCTGCCTATCTGGCGGGCGCTTATACCGGGCCGATTCCACGGAATGCCGATATCAATGGCGGCCTGGGTGGTGCTTTCAATATGACGGTGACAGGCACCGGCGGAGCCTCAGGTTCTCTCATGCTCGGCACGGTGAGCCGCGCGTTCACAGGTTCGCTGAATGTGATCGGCACGGACACGGCTACCGCTACTGCCACCGCCAGCATTTCCACCACGACAGGCACGCCGCAGTTGACTGTGACCTTTGATATTGGCTCCAACACCAACCTTCTCACAAACGGTGTCGTCACGAATGGTGTCTCCAATTCGGCCTTCCACGGCTGGCGCAAGAGTTTCAGCACTGGCAGTCCCGCAACCATCTACCAGGGACTTTATAACTTCGGCGCGGGCTTGCCGACTGGGGATCCGAACATTGGCTCCACCAGTGTCCCGCAGGGCCAGAGTATTGCCTGGTTTACGGTGAACAATCTCGGTGCCATGAGCATCATAGGCAGCATGGCTGATGGTACGGCTGTGGCAGCCTTCGCGACTTTCATCGGCCCTAATGGCGAGTTCTTCCTCTATAAGTCGTTGTATGCAACGGCGCTCAAGGGCTCCGTGCTTGCGGAACTGGACATTGATGACCAGGGCACGCCTGGCACCAGTGACAATACGCTGACGGGGATCAGTGGCACGTGGTCGCGGCCGGCAGATCCGGCGACTCGCAACTACAAAGATGGCTTTGGCCCCGTGAACCTTGCCGCTGAGGGCGGCCGCTACGATCCCCCGGTACCCCCGCAGTTAATCTTGGGTGTGACGACAGGCGCCAACAACGCCTCGCTGGCTTTCACGGACCTTGGAACGGCGGATACCAGCCCGGATGTCCACCTCTCCATTCAGACTGGCAATACGATCACCTTCCTCGCACCGAACCCGGCCACCACGCGGTTTACTTCCACCCCAGCGAGCATCGCGTCCACGGGCCAGTTTAAGGGTGACTTCATCCTGCAGGATGACGATCCAACGACAGGTACGGTGAACGCTAACGAACTGTCACGGACTGGTGTGTACTCTGGCATTATCTATCCCCAAGGCGGCGTCCTCATCGGTGCCGGGTACGTGTCCATGCCACAACTTCCCTCGACTGCTGATGGTACAACCCCGACCACTTCGCCAATCTTGTCAGGAACGGTGATCTTTGATCAGTTCCCATGAGAGCCTGATGGAGTCGACGTGCGTCCTTGATCGCAGCCATTCTCCCGTGGTACGCTGCTAACGGCAGGCTCCGATTGATCCCCACTTCGGTGGGGTCGGGGGCTGCCAAACTCTGATCTTCTGATGAGGGTTTGTTGGTTTGATCCGTCTGGGGCGTGTGATTCCTCTCCCCTGCAGACCTTGGAACCTGCACGCCAGCGGTTGGAGATCTCCCCGGCACCAAAGGCGGTGCGCGGGAGCCATGAACCGCGCATCGAATGGGGTGCCGACTCGAGCACCCGCACACCCCTTTCACTGCCCGCCCGAACCGGGAGGTCGTGACCAAGGCGCCCGCGGTCGTGCTTGCGGGACCCTCCGGCCACTTCAAAATCGAGTGATAAGATGCGTCCTTTTGCCGGCGACTGGCCTTTTGTGGCAGTCTGCGGCGACCGCCTTTGTGGCAGTATTCTACAAATTGGCAGTCATGACTGCTGAAAAGAATTGACGCATGAAGGAATCTTTGGATAGCCTCGCCCCTTCCAGCAACCAACAACACCCAACTCCATGGCTACAAAAACAGCGAAGAAGGCAAAGAAGGCAGCTCCGGCTGCGAAGGCAAAGAGCAAGGCCGCTCCGGCAGCCAAACCCGCAGCCAAAAAGGCGGCGGCTCCGAAGGCGAAGAAGGCTGCCAAGCGCAAGCCCAATCCCGCATTGATGAAGCCGTTGCAGCCTGATGCCGTGCTAAGCGTCGTCGTCGGCTCCAAGCCCCTGGCGCGCGGTCAGATCGTGAAGAAGCTCTGGGAATACATCAAAAAGAAGGGCCTGCAGGACGCCAAGAACAGGCGCAACATCAACGCTGATGACGCCCTCAAGGCGGTATTCAATGGCAAAAAGCAGGTCTCCATGTTTGAGATGACCAAGCTCGTTTCCGGGCACATCAAGTAAGCGTTCACGGGAACCCTATCCACCCTCGGTGGGCCGGAAGTAGCGCGGGTCCACCTTCACCACCACCTGGCCCGGCTTGAGCGCGGGGGCCTTGTCACCTGCGACCGACTGCACGATGGCCTGCTCGTTCACGCCTTCGCCCTCAAAGCGCAGGGTGATGCCCAGTTCCTTCGCAGCCATGTCGATGAACTGGCGCACGCTGTACTGCACGCCGGTGGCGATGACGAAGTCTTCGGGCTGCTCCTGCTGCAGCATCATCCATTGCATGCGCACGTAGTCTTTGGCGTGGCCCCAGTCGCGCAGCGAATCCATGTTGCCCATGTAGAGGCAGTGCTCCAGTCCCTGGCCGATGTTGGCCAGGCCGCGCGTGACCTTGCGGGTGACGAAGGTTTCGCCGCGGCGGGGGGATTCGTGGTTGAACAGGATGCCGTTGCAGGCGTACATGCCGTAGGCCTCGCGGTAGTTCACCACGATCCAGTACGCGTAGAGCTTGGCCACGGCGTAAGGGCTGCGCGGGTAGAACGGGGTGGTTTCCTTCTGCGGGATTTCCTGCACCAGGCCGTACAGCTCGGAGGTGCTGGCCTGGTAGAAGCGGGTCTTCTTCTCCAGCCCGAGGATGCGGATGGCTTCGAGCAGGCGCAGCGTGCCCAGGCCGTCCACATCGGCGGTGTACTCAGGGCTTTCGAAGCTCACGGCCACATGGCTTTGCGCGCCGAGGTTGTAGATCTCGTCGGGCTGGGTTTCCTGCACGATGCGGATCAGGTTGCTGGTGTCGCTCAGGTCGCCGTAGTGCAGGTGGAAGCGCGCGTCGTCGATGTGCGGGTCCTGGTAGATGTGGTCCACGCGCTGGGTGTTGAACTGGCTGCTGCGGCGTTTGATGCCGTGCACGATGTAGCCTTTTTCGAGCAGCAGCTCGGCGAGGTAGGAGCCGTCCTGCCCGGTGACGCCGGTGATGAGGGCGACCTTGGGCTGGGCGTTGGGGATGGGCGGGTTCTTGGTCATGGTGTTGGGGTTCGCGGGTGTCATTGAGCGGTTTGCTGCAGGAAGTCCTGGTAGGTCAGGGCCAGTCCGCTGGAGAGATCGACCTTGTTGGTCTGCCAGCCCAATTTGCCCAGGCGGCTGCTGTCCATGAGCTTTCGGGGCGTGCCGTCGGGCTTGTTGGTGTCAAAGCGGATCTGGCCGGTGAAGCCGGTGGCGCGCGCGATGCCTTGAGCGAGCTCGGCGATGGTCATGTCCGACCCGTAGCCCACGTTGATGTGGCTGAGCGTGGGCTGGGTGTGTTGCTCGTAGCTGGCCTTGGGCAGGTTCATCACGTGCACGCAGGCCGCGGCCATGTCGTCGACATACAGGAACTCGCGCATGGGCGTGCCGCTGCCCCAGATGGCGACCTCGGGCGCGCCAGACACCTTGGCTTCGTGGAACCGGCGGATCAGCGCGGGGATGACGTGGCTGTTTTCCGGGTGGTAGTTGTCGCCCGGGCCATAGAGGTTGGTGGGCATG
>JAXMIV010000325.1:0-2576 GCA_034377045.1 Prosthecobacter sp.
GATTGCTAGCGGCGTTTGAATTCGTCGCGTCTGCCGGCGGCATAGGCGGTGAATACGGCGCGGATTGGCACCAGGCGGGGACCAAATTGAAAAAGCAGAATGTTTTCGATGACTTCATCGCCTGCGCGGAGTGGCTGCAAAAGGCAGGATATACCTCCGCCAAAAAACTGGCGATCATGGGCGGCAGCAACGGTGGTCTGCTGGTCGGCGCGTGCATGACTCAGCGGCCGGAGCTCTACGGCGCCGCGCTGCCGGCGGTGGGCGTCATGGACATGCTGCGCTTTCACAAGTTCACCATCGGCTGGGCGTGGAAAAGTGACTACGGGAGCAGCGAGGATGCGGCGGAATTCAAGGCCATTTACGCCTATTCACCGCTGCACCACCTGAAGCCCGGCGCCCGCTATCCCGCGACCTTGATCACCACCGCGGATCACGATGACCGCGTGGTGCCCGCGCACAGCTTCAAATTCGCCGCGCGCCTCCAGGAGTGCCAGGCCAAAGACGGTCCTCCGGTCCTCATCCGCATCGAAACCAGCGCCGGACATGGCGCGGGGACCGCGTTGAAGAAGGTGATGGAAGAGACTGCCGACGAGTGGGCGTTTTTGTACCGCGTGCTGGGGATGGAATAAACAACCCCAAATCACCTCACGGCTTCGGCGCCGTCGTCGGTTGCGGTGTCGGGCTCGGCGGTGCTGGCGGAGTGGGGCTGACGACAGGGGCGGAAGGGATGGCTGTTGGGGATGCGGGCCGTGACGATGCTGTGGGCGTCGAAATGGAAGGCCGGGGCGCAGTGCCGAAGGGCGGCCGTGAGGGACCGGGTGCGGAGGGCGCCGGCATCCCTTGGGACATGGGCCGCGGACCTGAGGTTGGGCCGGGCTGATTTCCCAGCCCGGGCGGAGTCGTCATACCGCGCGTTGAGGGCGAGTAGCGTGGCGGAATGCTGCTGCGTTCGGTAGGTGGTGCGGTCAGCAGTCTCTTGCCATGACCGGCCTCGCCGCCCAGGAATACGACTCCCGCTGCCAGCAGCGCGTAAAGGGGCAGGGCCGTGGGGGCAAACAGGCACTGCGCCACCAGCGGCAAATCACCCCACTTGAGGATGGGATCCTGTTTCTTCAAGGCGGCGGCCGTGAGTGCTTCAAAAAGCGCGAGGCTCCCGAAGATCAGGCCCAACCGCGTCAGCGGCAATTCACTGCTGCCCGTGCTCCAGATGACCAGGAAGGCCAGGGCGGCAAGTTTCGGCAGGAGGTTCGCGGACGCGGTCAAAGCAGAAGGCGGGTTCGGGGAGTTCATGGGGGGGAATAGCAAGGCGTCAACAAAAACACCTGAAGATGAACTCTGAGTAAAGATAAATACGAAGCGTCTCGTCGATCAGCCCTAGAGCGGAAGTTCGCGAGCGCGATGGCTGCCACTGACGAAAGGAGTTGCCGGGCGCACCGGGGGGCGGATAAGGTGGATGCGTTATGGCCTCCCTCAACAAAGTCATGCTTATCGGCAACCTCACCCGCGATCCGGAGGTGCGTTATACCCCCAAGGGCAGCGCCGTCGCGGATCTCGCCATTGCGGTCAACCGCAGCTACCAGACGGATAACGGGGAGCGGATGGAAGAGGTGACCTACGTTGATATCGTCGTCTGGGCTCGGTTGGCGGAACTGGCGGGGCAGTATCTGCACAAAGGCAGGGCGGTGTTTGTCGAAGGCCGCCTACAGATGGATTCCTGGGAAGACAAGGCCACGGGCCAGAAGCGCTCCCGCTTGCGGGTGGTGGCGGAAAACCTGCAATTTCTGGACAGCAAACCCGGTGGCGGCCGCGGCAACGATGAAGCCGATCAAGCCGGTGGCAACCAAGGTGGCGGCGGTCAGGGTGGGCCACCCGCTCAGCAGCGCCGGCCCATGGGCGGTGGCGCCTCAGGGGGCGGCGGCGGAGGTGGCGGCGGCTACCAGCAGCGCCCCGCGAGCGGCAGCGCCCAGCGCCCTCCGCAGCGGCAACAGCCCGCGTCCCAGGAAGAAGAGTTTGGCGAAGGCCCAATCACCGAGGGCATGGAAGAAGACGATATTCCGTTTTGATATCGGGGTTCGTCCGCACTGGCGATCGCAAAGCTTCTGACTGAAGAGGGCATCTTCCAAAATTGCGTTTCTCTTTGCCTGGGTTGGCATCGTGCTAAGAGCCTATGCCCTGAGGACGTTTCAATACGACGCAACCCTGTGGACACCGTTTGCCACGAGTACCGAACCCATCCGACCATCCTATGAAAACGCTTCTTTCCGTTCTCGCACTTGCCGTACTCGGCGGCAGCTCTGCCGTCGCCGGTGGTCCGCCAATCAACGATGTCTGCCCTGTTTGTGGCAAAACGCCGCGTCTGATCTTCCGCACTTTCACCGACAAAGGAACCGTCATCTTCGCCACCGTGGACTGCAAGGAATCTTACGAGAAGAGCCCCACCCGTTACACGGTGAAACCGAAGACGAAGAAGGACTAATAGCAGAGAATGCAGGTGCATCTCAAGACGCGGCTTGCGTGAGCGGGGGTTTCCGGGCTTCAATCGCCTGAAATCTCCGCCATGCCGCCAATCACTCCCC
>JAXMIV010000326.1:0-3920 GCA_034377045.1 Prosthecobacter sp.
CGTGGTTCGCGCAGCGCGGTTACGCCGTGGCGGTGGCGGATTCACGCGGGCGCTTTGATTCCGAGGGCACCTGGGATCCGTTTGATCCCAAGCACAAGACCGATGGTTACGACCTCGTCGAATGGGTGGCCGCGCAGCCGTGGTGCGACGGGAAGGTGGGCATGATGGGATTGTCCTACATGGGTTGGACGCAATGGTGGACTGCGACGCAGGCGCCGCCGTCATTGAAGGCGATCGTGCCCGAGGTGGCGCCGCCGGATGCGATGTTTAATACGCCGTACCAAAACGGCGTGCTGGTTTCGTGGATGGTGGATTGGGGCGGGGCGAATGCCGGACGGGTCGGGCAGGTGATGGGACCCGGCCCTTATGGGGGTTTTGCTTCGGAAGAGCGGCGGCTGGCGGACTACATGCAATTGCCGTATCTTAAACTCAACGAACTGCGCGGCGCACTCGATGCGCCGTGGTTTGAAAAGTGGATTCGCGGCAATACATCGTCGGACAAGTATTGGCAGGACATCGCTTACCAAACGCCGGAGTCTTATGCGAAGGTGGCGGTGCCATCGCTGGCTGCGACGGGCTGGTTTGATGCCGATTTCCCCGGCGCACCGATGAACTATCTGGCGATGAAACAGCGTGGTGCGAATGCCGATGCGCGGCGTCCGCGTCTGGTGATTGGTCCGTGGCAGCACATCATCAACACCAGCCGCAAATTGGGTGCCTTCGATTACGGGACCGAGGCGATGATCGACTGGGATGGTTACGTGTGCCGCTGGTTTGATCATTGGCTCAAAGGCATCGACAATGGCGTGATGAATGATGCGCCGGTGCATGTCTTTGTCATGGGCCGCAACAAATGGCAGGCCGAGCAGGACTGGCCGCTGCCGCAGACGCGCTGGACGAAGTATTACCTGCACAGCACCGGGCACGCGAATGCGATCAGCGGCGACGGCGTGCTGAGTACCGCGCCACCGGCGGCTGGCGATGCCAAATTCGATTCGTATGTCTACGATCCGGCCAAGCCGACACGATCGCCCTTCACCGGCGGTCATTTGGAAGACGGGGCGGCCGATACGCGGAAGTCCTCGAGCGGCCCGGATGTGCTGGTCTACACGACACCTCCGCTCGATGCAGAAGTCGAAGTCACAGGGCCGATCACTGCCAAACTTTACGCCGCCACCTCCGCGCGCGACACGGACTGGATGGTGCGCCTCATCGATGTGCAGCCCGACGGTTTCTCCGCGATGCTCTGCGAAGGCGTGATGCGCGCCCGCCATCGTGATCCCGAGCGCCAGGGAGCCTTCAATCCCGCCAAGCTCAGCGTCATCGAGCCCGATCAGGTGTATGAATATACGATCGATTTTTGGCGCGCGACCGCCAATGCGTTCGGCAAAGGGCATCGAATCCGGATCGAGATCTCCAGCAGCTACTTCCCCTATTACCTGCGCAATCTCAACACCGGCGCGGACAACAACGGCCTGGAAACGAAGGTTGTCGTCGCCACGCAAAAGGTCATGCACACCGCGCAGCAGGCTTCGCATGTGGTGTTGCCGATCATTCCACGCCAATGAAAATCTTTACATGCCTGTTTTTCTTTGTCACCGCCGCCTGGGCCGCGGAGCCGATCGACATTGCTTTCCAATCGAAACTGGATGGCTCAGAACAACGCTACGTGGAACTCATGCCGGCGGGATTCGATGCCGCGAAAGCGCACGACGTGGTGCTGATGTTTCACGGTCACGGATCGGATCGCTGGCAGTTCATCAATGATGCGCGAGCCGAATGCCGTGGCGTGCGGGATGTGGCGGGGCGTTTCGGATTGATCGCGGTGGCGCCGGACTATCGCGCGAAGACCTCATGGATGGGGCCGAAGGCAGAGGCGGATGTGCTGCAAATCATTGCCGAGCTCAAGCAGCGGCACAAAATCGGCCGGGTGTTTCTTGCGGGCGGGTCGATGGGGGGCACGGCGGTGCTGACGTTTGCGGCTCTTCATCCCGATCTGGTGGCGGGCGTGTGCAGTCTCAACGGCATGGCGAACCTGATCGAGTACGAAAAATTCCAGGACGCGATCAGCGCGTCGTATGGTGGTGGAAAGAAGGCGGTGCCGGAGGAATACCGCAAGCGCAGTGCGGAACTGTGGCCGGAGCGCTTCACGATGCCCGTGGCCTTCACGACCGGCGGCAAGGATGAGGTGGTGCCGGCGCAGAGTGTGCTGAGGCTGGCGGGCAAGTTGCAGGAAGCGGGGCGCAAGGTGCTGAGCATCCATCGTGAAAACGGCGGTCATTCGACGAACTATGAAGACACCTGCGCGGCGATGGAATTCGTGCTGCGCGAAGCAGGATCAACTATCACCATCCATGAGGGAGCGAAAAGTTTGAAGGAAAAGTTGGCGACGCTGAAGCCGGCCAGCCCGGATTTGCTAGCGGATGCCGAAGTGTTTCACAAAGGCATCGAGTGGGCCTTAAGGTATGAAACGGCCTTGGCGCCGAATGATGTCAAGATGGCGGAAAAGGCGCTGAAACGCGGCCTGGAGCGGATTGAAAATCTCACTGCGGAGAAGACGCCTTGGACCACCAAGAAGGGCAAGGTGCTGCGCGGTTATGTCTCCGCGGTGGATGGCTCGACGCAGCCTTATGGCGTGATCGTGCCACAGGGATATGACGGCACCAAGCCGATGCGGCTGGATGTCGTTCTGCATGGCAGTTCGAAGCCCGTGGGCATGAGCGAATTGAAATTCATGGCGCGGTTCGATGAAGGGGATGAAGGCAAGACGGCGCCCGAGGCCGGCTACATCGAACTGCATCCGCTGGGCCGGGTGGAGAACTGTTACCGGTGGGCAGGGGAAACGGATGTGTTTGAGGCGATCGAAGCGGTCTGCCGAAACTACCGCATTGATCGCGACCGCATCGTGCTGCGCGGCATGTCGATGGGCGCCTCGGGCACCTGGCATCTCGGCTTGAAGCATCCGGATTTCTTTGTCGCGATTGGCCCCTACTGCGGCTATGTGGACACGCATCGTTTTTCCGAAACGCCGATCCCGGGTTTCATCAAGGTCGGTCCATTGCCTCCGCATCAGGAGATTGGATTGCACATGCTGGATTCGGTCGACTTCGCGGCGAATGCCGGGGTAGTGCCCGCGATCGGGGCGATTGGGGACAAGGACACCTTCTTTCAGGCGCACGTCATCATGGGTGAGGCGTTTGCCAAGGAAGGTTTGCCAATGGTGAATCTCATCTCGCACGGCACGGGGCACGTGATTGATCCGGTGACGCATGCCGAGCAGATGCGCCGCATCGGTGAGTATGCGGAGAAGGGGCTCGATCATGATCCGAAGCAACTTCGCTTTGTCACCTGGACACTGAAGTACAACCGGTGCCATTGGCTCGAATTGCTGTCGCTGGGCCGGCAATATGAACGGGCGGAGTTGGTTGCGAATGTCGCGGCGGATGATGGCATCGAGATTGCCAAGGCCGCGAACATCACGCGTTTCGCGATTCATCGGTCGGTGTCGAAGCTGCGGCTTCTGGGCGCCGAGATTGCCCTGCCGCCACATCAGCCGGGAGACGTTTTGGTGTTCACGCAAAGGGACGGCGCCTGGAAATGCGAAGGCAAGCGCGGCGAGATCGCGCTGGCCGGCAAAAGGCCGGCGCTGCAAGGGCCGATTGACGATGCGTTCGCGGCGCCCTTTCTCTGCGTGCGCGGCACCGGGCAGCCGTGGAATGCGGAGGTCAATGTCTGGGCGGCGGCGAGCCTGCGGCGTTTCGAGTACGAATGGGCGCGCTACATGCGCGGCGACCTACCGGTGAAGAACGACACCGAAGTCACCGAGGCGGATGTGCGCGACAAGCATCTCATCTTGTTCGGTGATCCGGGCAGCAATGCGTGGATCGCCAAGGCGCTGCCCAAACTGCCGGTGACCTGGA
>JAXMIV010000327.1:0-6388 GCA_034377045.1 Prosthecobacter sp.
ATGAGGGCCTGGTATTCCTTTCGCCCGAAGTGAGGGTTCGCGGTCAGGGCGTGATCGTAGGCGGAGTTCAGGACCTGAAGGAGGAGGTGCTTGCGCTGCTCATGCGGGGCCTGCCGGAAATTGGCATCGTCAAACAGAGCGGGCAGGTCCTCAAGGCGCCACACGCCGCCGACTTCCCAGCGCTGATCGCTGCCATCTGACACGGAACGGATCTGCCGGGGCAACTGGCGCAGGAACTGACGACGGGTCTGGTCGTTCTCCATGGCATTCGGCTTTGGCAGCGGCGAAGACGGTGCGGCCTGGATGAGGTGGTCCGCTGCGAATGCTTTCCGATCGATAAAGTTGTGATGCAGATCCGTGAGGCCCTGCTCCCACGCGAGTTGGTCCCGGCGTTTCTCGAGATCGGCCTGAGTCTTGAAGTCGCCGTCTTGGGCTTCCTGGGAGAGAGTACGTTTGATCTTGTTCACCGCCTGGTCGGGTGCGCTATCATAGAGACCGGCGAAGAGGGGATGCAAGCGCGTGGCATTTGCCGGGCCTAACAACGCTTGCTGAAACGCATGGTCATCCAATTCCGTGAAAACTCGCGCCAGGCGGTGGCCGTTTGCGGGTGAAGTGATATGTTCGGCGAGGCGGGATTGGAGGTCGGCGCGATCTTTGCCGGTGAAGTTCAGGCTCAGCCATGTTTCGAAGTTCTGGCGCTGATGGCCTTCGGTGTCGTCTTCGGGATCGTAGGCGAGGATGGCGCTCCAGGCGCGTTGGTAGGCTTCGCGGTTGTTGAGGGGGCGGGCGCTTTGTTTGGCTGCGAGGTAGGCTTCGAGGCCGCCGCGCAGGAAGCGGGTGATGTGTTTGGTTTCCAGGCCTTCGATGTCGGCCAGGGTGAGATCAGGTTTCTCTAAATCCTTGCGCAGTTTGGCGAGGTCGGTTTGGTCGAGGAACTGGCGGGCTTTGTCGGTTTCCTGGAAGCTGCGCTGGTGAATGGCGGCGCGGGTTTCTTGCAGGATGGCATCGAGGTCTTCGGGTCGCAGGTTGGGGTGAGCCGCGGCGAAGGTTTCGGTGCCTAACGAGCTTTGCACTTGCAGAGGCTCGGTGGCAATTTGGCCGCGCAGGTCTTGCAATTGGCTGGTGCGGCGTTCGTCCGCATTGATCAACGCTAGTTTCTCCTGGCGTTGCTTCGCGGAGAGGTGATGCATGTCATCGACGACCTGCCTGGCAAGGTCATGCTGGCCGGTCTTGAGGGTATCGTGGAACTCGGTTTCCAAGCCTTGCTGCCATGTCTCGTCCTTCGCCTTTCCGAGCGCCTGCCACTGCGCCATCATGTAGGGCGTGTCTTCCCCCTGCACTTTGCCGATCTCTTTGAGCAGTTCTTCGGCAGGTGTCCAGTTTTCCGTCTTCTGGCCGTGCTCGACCAACTTTTGGTAATTGGTCAGCAGGCGGGCGTCGCGCTGCTTCACGTCTTGGGTGCGGCCAAAGATGGCGATGCGGTTGCCCCAATGCTGCAAGGTTTGCTGGGAACGGCTGCGCCCTGCTTCGGAGATGTCTGCTTTGCTGAGCCAGTCGCCTAACTGCTTGGTCTTTGCGGCGACTTGGGTCTTCCATGAGCCGGGGTCGTTCTGCGGTTGCTTGACGGACTCTTCTAAGTCGGTCATGGCGGTCAGCACCTCGCTTTCCGCTTCGGCATCCTGGAGATGACGCACCGCTTGCGCGAATCTGGCGGAGAGGTCCCCGACATCCGCCAGGCCCGCGGCGATGTTACTCATGTCCGGAGTCTGCAATTGCGGCACGTGCTGAACCAATGATTGGTCGCCGCTTTGGTATAACTCGGGATACTCGAGTCGTGGAAATGGAATCATTCGATTGCTCATAGGGATCAAAGGCCTGGAGGACGTTGGGAGACGGTGCGGTTGCTGCGGTAGCCTGGGGCCGGCGCGACGCCGGGAGTGCGCACGGTGGAGGGGCTGATGTTGAATATGCCGTAGGCCTGGGAACCGGCCTGAGCGAGCTGGCTCAGAGCGTTGCCGATGCCTTGAGCGCGCAGGCTATTGGCTTGGCTTTCACCCATGGCGAGGACGCTGCCGGCGCGGTAAGCAAGTTCACGCTGGGTGAGATTATGCACGCTTGATTGATCGCCGATCTGGACCTGCTGCGTCTTGATCGTATCGGCCACCAAAGCAATGGGAGTGCCCGTGGTCTGCACAACCCCTGTGGTGGCGAGAGCGGCCCGCAGTTGAGCACGCTGGCGTTTGTGAACCTCGGCCGTGCGTCTTTGGTTTTCGGCGAACTCGGCGGCTTGGCGGTCTTGTTCGGACTTGAGGGCTTCGTTTTGGGCTTGGGCGTTGAGTTCGGCTTGTTTGGCCTGGTCCTGCGAGGAGTCGTAGGAGATGGCGCTGCTCGCCGCTGAGGCGATGACGGAAGCGATGGCGATGGCTTCGGGGATGCCGAGGTCATTGAGCGGGGGTTTGCCGCCGAGGCACGTGGGGCGGGCGCAGCCGAGCGCGGGCGGTGAGCAGTGGGGGATGTAATCAGGGGAGCGCATAATAGACTTGTTTGGATTGATGTTCGGCGGCGCTCCAGCCCTCGGCTTTGGCGAGGCCGGTGAGGCGGGCGTTGCAGTAGGTGCGGACGATGCGGTAACCGAGGTTGACGCCATCGGGGGTGCGCAATGCTTTCAGGTAGGCGGTGATGCAGCGCCAGAGCTGCCGCCAGGCGATCAGGGCGCGCCGGCCGGGCAAGCCGGGCCGGGTGATGAGGTTGTCGACGATGGCCAGGGGCACCTCGAAGAGGAGGTAGATCATGGCGACGGCGCAGGGGCCGTTTTCGTCTTCGATGACGAAGCCGCGGTTGCCCATGAGGATGGGGGCGATGACGAGACCGCGCGCCTCGGCCCACTGCTGGACGAGGGGGAAGTCGGATTCGGTGTAGGCGCGCGCGATCATTGGCCGGAGACCTCCGTGATGAGGATGTAACCCAGGAGACCGAAGGGGGTGGGATCGGTGTGGGTGAGGGTGAATTCGGTCTTTTCTCCCCAATCGGAGGGGAGATACATTTTGACGCGGCCCTGGAAGGGTTCGTCGGTGCCGGCGGGATATTCGATGGCCTGCGGGGTGGCTGTGGGCGTGTCGGCGATGCCGCCGCCTAACGAGTCATGCAGGAGAAGGACGGCGCGGTTGATGCGCCAGTTGCGGCCCTGGCTGGTACCGTCTTGCAGCATGAGGTCGATAGGGAAGGCCTGGACGATGGCGGTGTAGGGCAGGCCGACAGACAGGGCGGCGCCAGGAGCAGCGATATTGAAATCGGTAAAAGTAGCGTCGCCACTGGTGACGACGCTGGAGAGCGGGGAGACAATGTAATTCCCATCGCGCAGCATCACCTGGCGGCCCTCCAGGCGGGACATGCTGATGATGTCGCAATCCGCGCCGTTATTGGTGGGGGCGGAGAATAGCGAGCAATCCACCCAGGACAGCGCACGGTAGCCGATGCTCACAGAGCGGTCTTCATACCCCAAAATCCAAGCGAGGGTCTCTAGCTCGAGGTTTTCGACATAGCGTTTCGTGACGCCGCCGACGGTGCGCTTGACGATGAAGTTGACGGAGTCGGCTAGGCCATCGTAATAAACCACGGCCACGGATTCAAAGCGGTCGCTCTCGTCTTCGCCGGTGGTGTGCATGGCCCAGGCAGTGATGTTTTGCTCGCGATCGTAGGTGAAGGAATAGAGTTTGCCGGTATCGGTAACGGCCCAAATGATGGGCAGCGGCACGGATTGGTAGGCGGTCTGAACGATGGAGCCATCGAGCATGGCGATGAGTTGCGTCATGTCCGGTGCGGTATAACCATCGGCCTGGAAATTGTAGGCGAACTCGCGCATTTTGGTGCCGCCGCGGGTGACCCAGAGCAAGGATTCGGCGATGACTTCCGGGGCGATGCCGTGGCTGCCGTGGCGGGTGCGCATGCGGGCGCGCAATTTGGCGGGCGTGATGACGGCCTCGGTTTCGCCGCCATCAATGGTCCACTCCTGGCCGGTGGTGCCGACGACGAGGGCGCGATTGTGCGAGGCCATCCAAAGGATGTCATTGGCCTCGGTCTGCGCCAGTGTGAGGTCGAGCCCGGCGTCGTCATCGGCGCCAGTCAGGCAGGTGTAGTAGTCATCGATCTGGGAGGCCCAGATCCGCGAACCGTTGCCGGTGGTGCCAGCCCACCAGAGGCGCGAGTCGTGAAAGGCGACGGTGCGCGGGTAGCCTTGCGTGGGTGAGAAGGCAGGCTTGCGATAAACCGTGGTCGAAACGCCGATGGCGGAGATGGGCGGCAGTTGCGCATTCGGCAGCTTCAGTTCGCCCTTCACCACGGTGGCGGAGGTGTAGGTGGAGATCTTGAAAGGCAGTACCAGGGTGGAATTCGCCGGATCAAGCTTGGCGAATTCAGTCGCCGCGCCACCGGTGTAGTTGGCGCTCATTCGATACCAGGCACCGACCGAAGGAGCCTCGCCTTCATAAGCGATGTTGCCATCCTGCAAAGAGGTATTGCTCCACTGGCGCACTCTGGCCCAGGTGACGCCATCAAGGCTTTCCTCAAGCGTCAAAGCGCCGGCGGTCGGGGCGCTGGCGGCTGCCCAGTTGGTATTGAGCAAGTAACCGCCCTGAATGAAGAGCGGATCAGTCGGGCCGGTGGCATTGGTGGCCAATGTGGCAAAGCGGCCCGTGGTGCCGATGCTGAGCTGGAAGTAACTGCCGACATCATCCGAAGTAAACAAATCCTCAGTCGCGACCAGCTTGTAGGCGAGCCCGGCGAGGTCAGTTCCGGCGCTGCTGATCTTCCACCAATAGGTCCAGCCGCTGCCGGTGGGTGGCGTGGAAAGGAAAGACGAGGTGTGCGCCCCTTTGGCCTCGTAGATGACTTTGTTGACCCTGACTTTGTCGCCGGTGGTGTAGGCGTGAGATGTGACCCAGGCGGAGACGCTGACTGAACTGGTGCCCAGATTCCAAAAATTGAGATACGTCGCTCCCGTCATTGGCCGATTCGTTGCCGCTGAGGTGTGATTTGAAAAACAGGTGTAAACCTCGCCATCGCTGCCGGTGACCCGGGCGCCCACTACAAAGGCGGTCACTGCCCATACGGTGGCGTAACTTGCGCCGGTGATGGGTTGCGTGGCCGCCGCCGAAGTGTGGGCCACAGTGCAGGTGTAGGATGCGCCGTTGGTGCCTAGAACCCGGTCTCCGATCACATAGGCATAGGAGGTGACCCAGGCCTCATTGCCCCAGTCCGGCACATCGAACTGCACCTGCACGGCAGTGGTGGTTTCATTGGGATCGAGAACGGGCGCGAACTCAAACGGCACGCTCTCCAGCACCCACTTGTCATCGGAGTAGCGCGAGAGGCGGCGCGGAAAGTGATTCGGATGCGCCAGGAACAGGACATCATTCAACTGCACATACTGCACGTCGTAGAGTTCCGCCTCCGTGTAAGGCGAAGGAAAGATGATATGGGTGGAGAAAGAGGCAGAAGGCCCGGCGGTCTCATACCAATCACCGGCAGCCAGATCAGTGGCGAAGGTGCCGGACGTGTGGGCGGCCAGGCAGTAGTAATACGAATAGGCGCCGACGCTGCCAGTGCGCACCAGATCACCCACGGCATAAGCGGTGCTGGTGACCCAGGGGGCGGCGAAGACGGAACGAATGCTGGCGGCATTCCAGATCCGCATTTCCCCATCGCCCAGTTCCAACTTGAAGTTGGTCTCCAACGAGCGCCGGAACGGAATCAACCGGCCAACCACGTCACTGTCCATGATCTCACCCTGATATAAAGTGCCCGGCCTCTTGAAGACGCCGCCATAAGGAGTGACCAGCATGTTTTTCAACTGCACGCAACCGGTGCGCAGCTTCTCCAGGTCAAAGCGGCCGCCGAGGCGGGGCGTCATCAGGCCGCCGTTGAAATTCGCGGCGAGGGTGTGAATGGATGCGCTCATGGTTAGGCAATGGCCCCTCCCCTGGCCTGCAAGAGCTGGCTGTCATCGAAGGGCAGCGTCCGCCGCGCCTTGGATTCGCGGGCATCCTGCGCGCGCGCCTTCGGCAGGAAGGTTTGCTCATAGGCCTGGCGCAGTTGCAGCGCCTGCCCCGCCGGCCCCGCGAGATTCTGCGCCATGTAGGAGGCGAGGAGGTAGCTGAAGGCGTTGGTGAAGTATTGCGGCCACGCCGTGTAGGTCTCGTTCGTGTAGATGTAGCGAACGTTCGGCTCTTCGTTGTCGGTCAGGATATAACCATTCTCGATCTGGTAATCTTCGCCGTCGTCATCCGCCTGACCGTCGTCGCCACCGATCTTGAGCACGCGCAGGCAGGTGCCGGTGAGGCCGCTCAGAGCATGCTGGAAATCCCAATTGAATGGCGGAATGACCACATAA
>JAXMIV010000328.1:0-9412 GCA_034377045.1 Prosthecobacter sp.
TTGGGCCATGGAAAAGGCTTCATCAAACAGGGTGACGCTGCCAAAGGTGATGGAGAGGGGCAGCAGGACTTGAAATGCGCCACCGGAGCTGACCGCCAGAAAGCGAAAGCCTTCAGTCATCGCCAATTGGCCAAATGAGGCCGTGGTGGCCGCGAGAATGAGCAGCAGCATCTCCACGCCGTCGGGCATGCGCGTGCCGAAAATGAACGGCAGGGCCAGCAGGCAGGTGTAGATGCATTGCGAGGCAAAAATGGTGGCGCTGGTTTCCGTGCGGGTCAGTTGCCGAATCACCACGACCGTGCCCGCGGCGACGAAGGCACCGCCGAGGGCGATCAACTCGTACAGGCCCATCTGGCTGAAGTCACCGCCCTGCAGCCCGGTCAGCAGAACGATGCCACCCAAGGCGAGAAGCGTGCCGATGACCTTGCGCAAAGTGAGGTGTTCACCGAGGAAAGGCACGGCCATGATCGCCGCCCAAATGACCCAGGTATTGCCGATCAATGTCGCCTTCCCCGCGCCCAGGACCGGCAGCGTCAGGTAATAGGCAGCGGTGCCGAAAGCGCCGAGGATGCCACGGGATACCAGCAAGCGGCTGCAGGCGGCGCGTTTAAAATTAACCAATTGCCGTGGGGCAAACCACACCCAGACGACCATGATGCCGACGACGGCACGAAACAACAACGCCCACCAGGCACTGACACCACGAACCGCGCCGACATACTTGAGCAGCATCGCATTTCCCGTAAAGCACCCCAGAGAGATTACCATCCAGAACGCTCCCTTGCGGAAATCAGCGGGAGTCAGGCGGGGAAGCTGCGCAGTGGACACGGCTGATGCTTGGCTGCGACCAACCCAAAGAGCAAACCAAAGAACGCATCAATGGACGGTCTTCGCACTAGGACTCAACTGGAGCAGCGCCCGCAGGAGGCGGCAGCGACGGTGGCGGCTGTTGCGGTGACTTCGGCGCGTAGTAGTAGCTGGCGTAGTTGTAGTAAGTGTACTCTTTGAGATTCGTGCTCGAACGATTCAAAATCACACCGCCAACATTCACCTGCCGATCATACAGAAGATCAAGCGCCTTGCCGGTGAGCCGCGCCATGGTTGAGGACATGCGCACCACGAACAGGACGGTATCCAATTTCGGCGCGAAGCTGCCCGTGTCATCCGCGACGAGGACGGGGGCGCTGTCAAAGATCACGTAGTCGTACTCTTTGCCCATCTCCCGCAGCATTTCCTCGGACGTCTTCGAAAGCAGCATTTCCGACGTTTGATCACACACCTCGCCGCGCGGCAAAAGATCGAGTCCGCGGGTGCTGGTTTCCTGCACGGCATCACGCCAGTGCATCTTACCCCGCAGAACTTCACTCAGCCCGGGGCCATTGGGCATCTTGAACAATTCACTGACACCGCCGCGGCGCAGGTCGCAGTCAGCCAGCAGTACACGGCCGCCGCCCAATGCCATGGTGATGGCCAGATTGGAGGTGACTGTCGTTTTGCCTTCATTAGGCACGGCGCTGGTGACGAGGATGGTCTTCGGCGGCTTGCCCTGCCAGTTCTTGAATAGAATGGAGGAGCGAATATTGCGAAACGCTTCCGCGTAGAGGTGGCGATCATCGGAGGGCCGCAGCAAGGCCAGACCGCTGCCGCGCTGCTGTTCCGGAATTTGCCCCAACACCGCTTCGTTCGGAAACAGCGTCTGAAACTCGCTGAAGGAATTCATCCGGTCATCAAGGCGATCGAAGAGCACCAAGATGATCACGCCGCTGAACAAGCCCAATACCAGCCCAATGGACAACCACTTGATCAATTCCGGTTCATCCTGCCGGGCACTCGAAGCCCGTTCCTGAACGGCGACATAATCGGTCTGCACATTTTGAATCTGCTGAAACTCCTGCACCCGTTCAAACATGCGGTCATGCGCCAGCTTGGTGGCTTTGTACTCTTCTTCGAGGCGCTCGTGCTCCGCCAGTTTCGAGCCCAATTCCAGAGCCTCCTTCTGCTTTTCAGCGATCTGCGTGTCGAGGCTGCGAATCTCACGCTCCAACTTCGCCTTCTCACCACGCAGTTGCTTGAGGATCTCCTCATGGTAGCTCTCCAGGAGCGAGTTGGCGGACTCCAGTTTTTCCTCAACTTCGACCACCACGGGGTGCTGAGCCTTGAAGGCCTGTAGCAGTTTCACCTTCTCAGTCTGCAGGTGCATGATCTCCTTCTTGGTTTCGAGATAGTCCCGTTCCGCCGAGGTCAGGCCCAAATTGCCGGAACGGGCACTCTCTACGCTGGGGGTGCTCACTTCGGAGGCAGCACTTCCAGCGGGCTGGCTGCCAATCGTCCCGGCAGCGGCACTTCGTTCTCGATTCAGCATGGCGGCATCGACGTCTTCCAGCCCCGACGTGATGTTGTTGAGTTCGGTGATGAGGCCTTCCCGCTTGGCCTTCAGGGCGGTGACAAAAGCCGCGGCCTCGTTGTTGTTGTTGCTGATCAACACCATGTTGTTGGCCTTGCGAAAGGCTTCCAATTTCTCATTGATCCGCTGCAGTTCCTGGCCGCGCCGTACCACGGTCTGGGTAAAGGTGTCCAGCGCACGGTCCAGCCCCTGACCGCGGATCTCCTGGCGAAACTGCATGAACTCATCCAACAGGGCATCCAGGAAGATGCGCGTGAACGCCGGCTCCGAACCCGATGCCGAAACGTTGAAAATCGCCGAACCCTTGGTTTGTGAAACCTTGATCTTCACCTCGCTCTCCTTGATGTCTGGCTGGACCAAATGCACACGATTCATCGTCTTGCGTTTGATATCGTCGCTCTCCAAGGTTTCGATGATGGTGCCGTAGAAATCCTGCTGAGACTCCTGCCAGCTCACGTCTCCCTGGGCGACCATGCGGCCGCCGGCGACGAGTTTGGCGACGGAACGGTACTCAACCGGTTTGCCATTGATCCAGAGCGCGGCGGCACAGACGCCGATGCTGGCTGTCAGGAGCAGAAACCACCAGCGCCGGCGCAGCAGGATCTGGTACCGCTGAAACTTGGCCGATGTTTCGTGGATGCGGTTGAGTGGATTGATGGGTGCCTGTCCCGGCAAGCTGAGCGGTTGTTCCATGATAGGATTCAGAAAAGAATGAGGAGACGGGCAGGGATCACCAGCCAGCTTCCCAGACGAAAGCGGGGGTTATTATCGGCGAAAATGCCAGTTCCACCAGTTAGAAATCGCAGGAGCGCCCCTTGTTCAAAAGATGTGACCCGGATTTGCCGACGGCAGCCACGGCGCCGGAGACCCTAAAAATTGACCTTCTTCTCGTCGACGATGATCACATCGTTGTTCCGCAGATAGATATCGTACTCCAAATTCCCCTGGCGCATGATTTGGTCGAGGTTCACGACCACGGTCTTGTTGCCCTGGGGCGTTTTGCGGACAAGCTTCACCTTCTGTGGATTGGCAAACTGGGCGAAACCACCCGCCCGCAAAATGGCCTGGCTGATGGTGACATCTTCGTCGGCGGGCAGCTCATATTTGCCCTGGCGAAGCACCTGCCCATAGACGGTGAAGAAATCAATCTCCGAGCTGGCCAGGCGGGTCCGGCTGTTTGGATCATCCTGGCGCTTAAGGTCGATCGCCACGACCACCGTGGCCGTATTATAGTAATTCTTTTCCAACTCCCGCTTCACGGCAAAGGCCAGTTCCCGGCAAGTGCGGCCCGCGGCGCGAACGAGGCCGATGTGCGGCGCGTTCACCTCACCCGTGGCACCCACGCGAAGCTGCAGAGGCTCCCGGCGATCTTCAACAATGCGGATGCTGATCACGTCTCCGGGCTCGATGGGCTGAGTGTCATCCAGCACATCCATGGAGGTGATCACTGCCGCCGACCGCGCAATATCGCCCGGGGCGGCCGCTGGCGCGGACTGGCGCCTTTCGTCGACCTGGCGGAAGCCCGGGTCTTGGGCAAAGGCGGTGGCGGTACAAAGGACTGTCCAGGCGAAGAGGGTTCTGGGGGAGGTCATGATTGGGGGATTGGGGTTGGACAAATCAAAAACGATCAAAAACGGCGTCCGGCGGGGCTGCAGGAACCTGCCAATCAGCCATACGCTTCAAACATCAAGGGAGAGGCCTAGAAGTTGTAGTTGACGGCCATCATCAACCGGTTCTGGCTGAAATCGCCGGTTCCGCCGATAATCACGTGGGTGAAGTAGTACCGATAGCCGAAAACCAGGTTCGCCTTGGCCGACATCGCGTAATTGAAATCGATGTTGAAGGCATGCTGCTCGAAAGACCCGGGCCTGGATCCCTGTCCTGCTTGGAAAGCGTCTGTCATGCCATAGTGGTAGCCGACCCCCATTGACCACTTGGAAGTAAGACGATGGGCGATGTGACCGTCGAAGCCGTATTGGAAGGTGTCCTGGGCGAAAACGCCTCCTGAAGAACTCGCGTCCTCGACATAGCCGCTCAGGGTGATCCGGCTGCCCTTCCAGGCGATAATGGCCAAGCCGTAGTTGGCGAAGTCCGCCGTCACATAGTTTGAAGTCACGTTGAGAGCCGACTCATGCCCCAGGGAGAAAGACTGGCTGACGCGGGAATTCAACTTGTTGCTAAGCGTGAGCGTGTAATAGAAATCGCTGAGGTCGGACTGGTCGCCAGTGTTGATATAAACACGGGTCGGGATGGGACCGATGAAGGCTGCCGGAATGGGGCTGTTGAACGTGAAGGACTGATACCCAGCCGCCAAGCGGAAGTAAGTGGTGTTGGAGACGGGCAGGACGACAAAGGCGCCGATGTTGTTCAGCAGACCGTCGTTGTTAAGCTGTTCCTTGTAGTTGAGCACGGTGCTACCGCCCTCCATGCCCACAGACCAAGTCCCATTGGGACTAAAGGTCAACGACCCGTGAAGCGAATCCGTGACGCGGCTGAATTTGTCAAAGGAGCTTTCCACGGCGTCGGAATTGGAGTGCATGAGATTCACCGCCAGCGTCCAATCCGAATTCACCCGCCAGTTGGCGGCGATGCCGACATCGTTCTGAAACACGCCGAAGACCTGATTGCCGCCGAGGGCAAAGTCATTGCGCGATGCCGGGCGGACGGGCATGCGGTCATAGATGGTGATAAACACCGGACCCGCCTTGATATCAAAGGCAAGGGTGCTGCCGGGCAAGACATTGAGGACAAAGCCGCCGTTCCCATACGGCGCCAGCTCGGGGTGTTCGAAATAGTGATCGAAGCCCAGGGCGGTGGTGATCGACAATCGGTTGTTCCTCGTGATTTGGTAGTTGGCGTCAATGCTCAACATCGTGCTGCTGATGACGTCCGAGATCGGGCTTTCATCAACAAGGGGTGTGGCGAGATTGTCGCCGCCGGAACGGTTGGCGTTGTCGTTGTATTCGAAGCCCTGATAGAGGCCGAAGCCAATATTGATCGGTCCCACCTTCAAATTGCGCCGGCCGCTGAGATAGGGATCGGAGACGTAAGTGGGCGCGAAGAAGCCGGTGGGAGAGGTGTACTGCCCGGCATAGTTGGTATAGTCGCCCGCGCCACGGGCCGAATAGGCGGCGCTGCCACTGTGCACCGCAGGCCGCGACATCTCGCGCGCATCTTCATAGTCAGCCGTGCGCTGACCCATGGGCGCCTCGGGGTTGTCCCGATAGACGCCGCTGTCGTAATCATACGTCACGTCGCCGTCGCGCAATCCGCTCCGGTCAGTCGCGGCCTTCTCCGCCTTTTGGCGCGCACGCAGGTCGTCGAAGAAAAGTCCGGTCTGCGAAGGTGACACCCCATATTGGGCATGCGCCACCGGCACGCCGAACCACTGCACCAGCACACTGAGGCCTAGACTCCACAAATAAATAGGGCGTGCAACCTTCAGTCTGGCAAAACTCATAGAAAAATCGGGAGCTAGTATAATGGAAGTGGGTAGTTAACGTGTCAAAAGGAAACAAGAACCGTGTCCTTTGTCCAACCTAAACGTGCCATTGCCTATTAAAATAGCCGAGTTTCCGCCATATTAAAGGTTCCGCTTATCCCGTTGGGATTCAACTTCTTGCCATTCCTTTACCGCCGCATCCGAAATGGCTCGTTCATCTTGACCCCGGCAGCGCTCGTCCGGGCTGGCCTCCCCAAGTCCAATTCCAATTGCACCTCACACTGATCCGGAGAGGCGAGATTCCGCCGCAAGACACCGTCACCAGAGTCGATACTGACAAAGTCACGCAGATGATGAAGAAGCCGGGAAATATGGGAGGGACGACGACGATTGATCATGGCGACTCAATAGGTGTTCTCAAGAACACAGCATGTCAAACGAACACTGAAATCTTTTTCCCTCGTCCTTTCGCATTCTTCGGTTTGAGCATTGACGGAAGCCCCCACCTAGTCTGAGTCCCCCCTACGCTCTCCGCCATGTCCGTTCCCCCTCCCACGCCAGTCCGGTTGACCATCCCCCAGTACGCCATGGCGCTAGCCCATGTCGCCAGTCTGCGTTCAGAGGACCCTTATCGCAAGGTGGGGGCGGTGGCCTTCGACTTCGACAACCGCGTCATTGGCACCGCCTACAACGGCCTCGCGCCCGGATTCAACGCGCCCCCGGAATTTTGGGATGATCGCGATGCCCGGCGCAAATACATGCTGCATGCCGAGATCAATCTCAGCAGCCTCTTCACCCGCGGCACCGTCAAACTCGTCGCCTGCACCACCAAACCCTGCACCAGTTGCATGCAGATGCTCTGCGCCTACGGCATCAAAGAGGTCTACTTCCGCGATGACTACCTGGAGTCCGAGGCCCACCTCATCGCCGAACGCTACGGGATTCAACTCGTGCAGTTGACCGACTATCCGCATGTGGTGTCCCCGTTTGAGGCGACTCTGCCTCTTTAGAAGGGAATGCGCAGGCCGGCGGTCAGAGCCAAAGGATCGCAGCCGATAAAGGTGCAGCCCATCTTGAATGATCGGCCCTCTCCCAGGGCGTAATCAAAGGTGACTCCATAGATAGGATCATCGTAGTTGATCGTCGAGTCTCCTCGGGGGATGCGGCCCGTGCCGCCGACTGCATAGTGGAAGTTGAACCCTGCCGTGAGTTTTGCGCAAAGCGTCTGCGTCAGGTACAGATCGCCCCCTGTCTCATAAGCGTCGCGGACAAAGACGCCGCCGGAACGGTCCACATTCTCCACGAATCCGCTCACAGTGAGGCGTGTGCCCCGCCAGAACCCAGCGGTTAGGCCATAGTTGGCATAGGCGGCGGTGATGTAGTTGACGGTGGAATTCAAGGTGGATTCATATCCCACCTCCAGTTCATGGCTGATGCTGGGCCCAAGCTTCTGGCTGAAGATGGCATTGAAATAGGGAGCGCTAAGATCGGGTGGTTCACCCGTGGAAAAGTACGCGAAGGGAGGAAAACCAACAAAGATCAGCGTGCCCCTCTCGAACTCAAAATTCTGGAAGCCCACCGAAACCTTCAATAGCGCCGCCTGAGCAGGAAATGCCCTCTCGGCAAACGCGCCGATGCGACGCTGATGGCCCTGGTTAAAGGCCGGGCTTTCATACTCGGTCCATGCATACCCGGCTTCAATGCCGCCGCGCCACACTTCCGATGCCGTGAAATGGGCAACCCCATTGAGGGACCGAGTCACCCTGTCTCGTGTCTCTCGAGACGCTTCATTGTAATTCAGCGTCAACGCCCAGTCGGGATTCACTTGCCAAGTAACCGCCGCCCCAACATCGTTTTGCCAGTTGCCCCACGATTCGTCAAACTTCGCCCACCTAGTCGTCACCCGATCATAGACGGTGATCGCCACCGGTCCGAAAATCAGGTCATAGGCCAGCGTACTGCCCGGCAGCAGCGCCAGATAGGAATAATCATTCAGGCCGAACGAGGCATCGAGCGTCAACCATTGGCCAGGCGTCACGGCGTATCGGGCGCTCACATCCAGCCAGGCAACGGCGGAACCCCGATACTGGTCACTAAAGCGGCTCAGCGTGCCCATCGGCTCGAACACGAATCCCGCCTCGAGGCCCTCAATCCCACAGGGAGTCCGCACCGGCGCGGACAGGCCTTCATTCCATGGATTGAGGTATTCCCGCCCCACCTGATAATGTCCAGTGCCGAACGGGTTGTCCTCATCCAATCTCATGGCATCGCTGGAAAAAGGCCGCAGCAGATACGGCCGGATCGTTGGCCGCCCCGCCTCCAACGCCGCCCGATCCTCCCCCAGCACATCCTTTTGCTCGTACCCATGCCGCTCCCGCAATTCTTCCAGAAACGCTCCCGTCTGGGAGGGAGCCACACCTAACTGCCCATACGCGGCGAGACTCAAAGTGCCCATGCAGGCACACAACAGCAAAGATCGATAGGAAAGGGGCATCGGGAGAGGGGCGCCGAGGCTATCGCCTCCTGCTTCCCTGTCGACCGAAAAGGCTACTTCTTCCGCCTCCCCACCGCACTCACCCACTTGCCTTTCCTCACCACCCGCTCCCAAATCACCCCGCAGCCTTCGGCGACGGCGAGACATTCGTCAGCCTGCGTTTTCAGAATTCCTGAGACCATGAGTGTGCCGCCAGGTTTCACGGCGCGCACGATTTGCGGAAAGCCAGCGTGGAGGATGTCGAAGAAGATGTTGGCGATGACGACGTCGTATTGCTCCTTCGGCTCCCATGTCAGCACGTCCGTTTTGGTAAACCGAATCTTCGGCGTGCCGTTGCGCACCGCGTTTTCTTTGGCGACTGCCACGGCTTTCGGATCGAAGTCACAGCCCCAGACTTTGGCGGCGCCGAGTTTGCTGGCAGCGATGGCCAGAATGCCGCTGCCACAGCCGAGATCGGCCATGGTCCACCGCGTGCCTTGCAACGGCGCGGCCGCATCCACCAGCATCCGCAGCACGGTGGCGGTGGTCGCATGATGACCGGTGCCAAAGGCCATGTCCGCCGGCACGGCGATCACTTCCCTGCCCGTGAACTGCTTCTTCGCCTTCGTTATCTCCGCCTGGGTGCGTGCGCTGCACACGACCAGTTTGCCGCGCACCTGGATTGGCGGCATCGGCAGGTTTGACAGCGCGGCCCAGTTGCGGTGTTTGATCTCGCGGACACTGCCTCCCCATTCCTTTTGCACCGCCAGCGCATGCGCCCGCACCTGGCAATACACCTCGACGCGGATGGTGCGCTTCCCTGGCACCGAGGAGATGACCGGGTGCAGATGCGGATTTCCGGTGAAGCGTTCCTCCCACGCATCTGACCACTGGGCTGAAGACAGTTTTGACCACACGAACATGCGCGGCACCATGGGGAGCGGCAGGGGTGGAGGCCAGTTCTTTGTTCGGCAGAACTGGAGCGGGTGACGCGATTCGAACGCGCGACATCTTCCTTGGCAAGGAAGTGCTCTACCACTGAGCTACACCCGCTTTTGCTGAGGGCCGGTATTTTTGAACAGCCCAGGCAATG
>JAXMIV010000329.1:0-3059 GCA_034377045.1 Prosthecobacter sp.
AGCCCGCAGCCAGGGCGGGCCAGTTTTGGAGTTGCGCAAAGGTCAGAAAGTCAGCCACGGGGTAGAGATGGGGCGCATGGGGCGGCGGTCAAGGCGAGAGCAAAACCATTGCGCAGGGCCGGTTTCTCATCATGCCTTGCAGTTCACGCCAGATGCTCATCACCAGTACCAGCAACGAACGGATCAAACACGCCCGCCGCGTGCGCGAAGGGCGGGAGCCGCAGTTGATCTTTGTCGAAGGTGAGCGCCTGGTGGAAGAATGCCTGCGCTCGGGCCTGACGTTGAGCGCCTGCTTCCATACGCCGGAACCCGGCGAACGCATGATGGCGCTGCTGAGCAGCATGAAAGAGCGTGAGGTGCCGTGCCATCCCACCCAGCCGCAGATCCTCGCCTCTTTGAGCGATACGGTCACGACTCAGGGCCTCATCGTGCTCGCCCAAAGGCCGGTGCATGCCCTGGAAACCGCGTTGCAGGGAGCAGCGCCGTTGTTGCTGGGTCTGGACCGGGTGCAGGACCCTGGAAACTTTGGCACCCTGGTGCGCACCGCCGAAGCCGCGGGCGCCAGCGGCATCATCGCGCTCTCCGGTTGTGCCGATGCCTATGCGCCGAAGACGCTGCGTAGCGCCATGGGCTCCGCGTTTCGATTGCCGATCATTGTGGGACTGTCCACGGATGACGTGGCAGACGCCTGCACTGCCCATCATTTGCGCGTCGTGGCGGCGGCAGGCGCGGGCGAGATGGCGTACTACGATTATGACTGGCGGCAGCCAACACTCTTGTGGTTAGGCAACGAAGCACGGGGATTGGACGAGCCCTTGATGGCATCTGCGGATGTCCGCCTGCGCATTCCGCTGCAGGCCGGTGTGGAATCCCTAAACGTCGCCGCCGCAGGCGCCGCGATGTTGTTTGAAGCCGTGCGGCAAAGATTGCCCTAACCCGTCGTGCGCAAGCCGGAGGCCAGGGCGTTGATGGAAATCAAAAGATCTGGAACCATGCTTTCAGCGGCTTCGGTTTCGCCGGCATTCAGGCAGGCGCGCCACTCGCGCAGAAGCGCCACCTGTTGCGCGTGCAGGACGCCGAGGGGTTCTTCACGAATGGCCAGGGTGTAGGCCAGGCGCGGGCGGCGATCCGCGAAGGTGCCCTGAAAGAGATCTTCCAAAACTGAACGCGTGCGGGCAAATTCCGCCAGGATGGTTTCGAGGAAACGATCGCGAAGGGCAGCGTCCGGCACCAGGCTGGCGTAGAGCCGCATGAGGGGCTCGTTGGCGCTGACCAGGGAGCTTTCGATATTGGTGAGTACGTAACGCAGGAAAGGCGATTCCTTGATCTGATCCCTCAGTGTGCCGAAGTCGGCGCCCTCCGCCCGCAACTGATCCAGGGCGCTGCCCGCGCCAAACCAGCCGGGCAGATAGAAGCGGGATTGGGTCCAGGAAAACACCCAGGGAATGGCGCGCAGATCGTCCAGCGACGCCTGGCCGGTTCGGCGGGAGGGACGCGAGCCAATGCGCGAATGTTCCAGACCATCGATAGGCGTGGCGGTGCGAAAGAAGGGAATGAAGCCTGGGGCTTGCAGCAGCGCGCGGTAGGCATCGCGGCTCGAATTCGCGAGCCGGTCCATGATCGGAGGAATGGTGAGCGCAGACGCTTTTCCATGCCGATGCCGGGCCGTGGCCGCCGCGGCAGAGGCCATCAGCAGCTCCATGTTGTACAGCGCCGGACCGAGATGCGCGTACTTCTGCGCGATGGTCTCCCCTTGCTCGGTCATGCGCAATGATCCGCCTAACGAACCCTGTGGCAACGCCTCCATGAACCAATGCGTGGGCCCCGCGCCGCGCCCGACCGTGCCACCCCGGCCATGGAAAAAGACGGGCTTGACGCCATGCCTCCAAACGACGCTGGAAAGCGCCGCCTGCGCCCGTTGCAGCGCCCATTGGCTGGCCAGGATGCCGCAGTCTTTGTTCGAGTCGGAATACCCGACCATCATCTGCAATGACGGCTTCTCCGGATTCAGACTGCGCTTGGTGACGTGGTGGCTGAGGAGCTCATCGACGATGCCCGGCGCTGCTTCAAGATCGGCCATCGTTTCAAACAGCGGCGCCACCGGCAGCAGGCAGCAGAGGCCATCCTTATGATTTTCCACCAGACCCGCCTCGCGCGCCAGCAGATACACCGTCAGCAGATCCTCCACATTCCGCGTCATCGATACGATCAGGGTGCCCAAGCCATCGTTGCCATGCTGGGCGATGTGCGCCGCCAGCACGCGGTAGCACGCCAGCACCGTTTGCGCTTCAGGACCGGCGGACATCCCCGGTGACAAGAAGGGCCGGGGCGAAAGCAGCTCCCTTTCCAGCAGCGCCCGCTTCTCCGCCAGGGGCCATTCGCTCAAAGAACGCTCATCGATGAGTCCGGCGGCACGCAGGAGTTGTTCGAGCGCCTTCTCATGAAAGGCTGAGTTTTGCCTAACATCAAGCGTGGCCGAATGAAAACCGAAGACCTCAATGCGGCGCCGGAACGGCACGATGAACTCCCGCGTCAACTGCTCCGCGCCCACGGATTCCAATGACTTGGAAAATTCAGCGAGGTCACCGATCAATTCCGCCGGCCGCGCATAACCGGCGCCACCCGGTTTTTCCCCAGCCAGCAGCACCTTGGCCCGCATCAGATAGGCGGCGGCGCGCCAGGGCTCTTCCTTGTTCCGATCCAGGATGTACGCGGTATCGACGCTGGTTTCCGCCGCCAGATCCTGCGCCAGACGCGCGATCAACGCCTCAAGTTCCGGCGGTGTCTTTTGAAACAAGGAACTCAGCGGGCACTCGTAGGCCAGTGCTTCCAGGGACCGGCGATGGACGCGCAAAGCGTTCGCACGCAGTGCTGCCAGCGAACTCTCAGTCACCTCCGCCGTGACGAAAGGATGCCCATCACGGTCCCCGCCAATCCACGTGCCGAAGCGCATCAGCGGCGGCAGCGCATCGACCTTGGCCGCATCGAATCCCGCCGCCACCCAGGCCTCCCTCAAATGAATGTGCGCACGCGACAACGCCTCCGGAAAGACCTCGCGC
>JAXMIV010000330.1:0-3862 GCA_034377045.1 Prosthecobacter sp.
AAGCGGCACAGAAGGGAGCGAAGGTGTTTCTCGCTGCACCACGGCCCTATCTTGGCGAGGACATCTGCGGGACGTATCGGCTGTGGCTCGAACCAGGAGAGGACCCGGCGACTCCGCTCGCTCGTGTATTGTTCGGCGATAGCGCGTCGCCTCTGCAACCGATCACGCCCATGCAAGTGAAGCGTGCGCTCGACAAGGTGCTGCTGGATGCGGGGGTGCAGTTTCTTTACGCGAGCTTTGTCACCGAGATCGTGCGCGATGCGAACGGGAAACCTGCTGGCGTCGTCATCGCCAACAAATCCGGGCGTCAGGCGGTGCTCGGGCGCGTCATCATTGATGCGACAGATCGCGCGAATGTGGCGCGGATGGTGGGGGCCGAGTTCTCGGAGTATACAGCGGGTGCGCAGTCTTTCACGCGCATCGTTGTGGGCGGTGAGCCGCGCTCGGGCGAGGGTGTAAGCGTGGCATCGCGTGAACCGGCGCTGACGATTCAAGCGCCTGCGGTCCCCGATGCCCGACGGGAGGCGGGTCCGGTGCGCGTCATCGAATATCGGCTGTCCATTCCAATGCGCGATCACAGCTACGCGGCGTTTGTGCAGGCGGAACAGATCGCGCGCGATCTCACTTGGACAAAAGACGCGCTGGACGGCTCCGAGCTGCTTTTCCAAGTGCCGCCGGATGCACTGCGCAGTCGCGAGCCGCATCGTGATGCATGGAGCAGCGCGGAGAAGATTCCGCTGGGCGCGCTTCAATCCGACAAAGCCCCCGGCGTGTATGTTCTCGGTGGTTGTGCGGATGTCTCGCGCGAAGCCGCCGCCAGGCTCACCCGACCGGTCAACCTCATGGCGCTCGCGGTGCGTGTTGGGAACGCGGCTGCGGAATTGGCAAAAACATCCCCGCCTCCAGTGGATGCGCGCGTGCCGGGCGCGAAGCCAACTCAGGCCGTCTCTGGCGAGGTGCGCGAGGTAGATGCTGCATTCAGCGCTCGGAAGTATGAGCGGTTTGTGCCGGAGGAAGCGCGCACCTTGTCCGTGCTCGGTGAGTATGACGTGGTCGTGGTCGGCGGCGGCACGGGAGGCGCGCCAGCCGGAATCGCTGCGGGTCGGCAGGGCGCGAAGACCCTGATGATCGAATACCAAGCTGGCTTCGGAGGCGTGGGCACGCTGGGTTACATCGCCATCTACTATCACGCGAACCTCGTCGGCTTCACCGCCGAGGTGATCAATGGGCTCGCGGAAATTTCCCCCCGCGAGAATCGCCCTGCGAGCCGCCAGTGGAATCCCGACCACAAAAGCGAATGGTGGCGGCGTGAACTGCGCAAGGCGGGCGTGGAAATCTGGACGGGCGCGCTGGGTTGTGGCGCGGTGGTGGAAAATGGCCGCGTCAAAGGCGTAGTCGTCGTCACACCGCAAGGACGTGGCGTGGTGCTCGCTAAAACCGTCGTGGACTCCACCGGCAATTCCGACATCGCCGCCGCCGCTGGTGCCACCTGCCGCTACACCGACGGCAGCGAGATTGCCGTGCAAGGCACCGGCCTGCCCCCGCACAATCTCGGCCAGCGCTACCTCAACACCGATTGGACCTATGTGGACGAGACCGACATCACCGACATCTGGCGCGCGTTCGTCATGGCCAAGGAAAAATTCAAAACCGCCTATGACCTCGGCACCTTCATCGACACCCGTGAGCGGCGGCAAATCATCGGCGACTTCACGCTCTCGCCGATGGACCAATGGCTTGGCCGCACCTTCCCTGACACCGTGGTCATCACCAAAAGCGACCTCGATTCGCACGGCTACACCATTCATCCGCTCTATACCTTGCGTGCCCCCGATCACCACGAACTCACGGTGAATGTGCCCTTTCGCTGCCTGATCCCGCGCGGCCTGGACCGCATCCTCGTCACCGGTTTGAGCGTCAGCGCGCATCGCGATGCGCTGCCGTTCATCCGCATGCAAGGCGACGTGCAAAACCAAGGCTACGCCGTCGGCCTTGCCGCCGCAATGATCGCCAAACGCAACTGCCCGACGCGCGAACTCGACATCAAGGCGCTGCAAAGATTGCTCATCGAAAAAGGCAACCTGCCTGAGAGCGTTCTCACCGAGCAGGACAGCCCGCCATTGCCGAAGGAACGCGTTGAAGAAGCCGTCCATCGGATGCTCGTCCACTATGACCAGCTCGAAGTCGTTCTCGAAAGTTGGGACATCGCGCAGCCACTCGTGCATAAGGCATTCGCCACCACCTCGTCATCCTCCGAGCGGCTTATCTACGGGCAGGTTTTGGCCATCATGGGCGACGCAACCGGCGCAGCAGAACTGGCGCAAGCCGTCGCCGCGAAAAAAGAATGGGACGACGGGTGGCGCTATCGTGGCATGGGGCAATACGGCCCGAGCGTCAGCCCGCTCGACGGCCTCATCATCGCACTGGGGCGCTCGAAATCACCTTTGGGCTTAAAGCCGATTCTGGAAAAAGCCGCGCTGCTCACTCCGGCCTCTGAGATGTCGCACTTTCGCGCCATCGCCCTCGCGCTGGAAGCCCTCGGTGATCCGGCTGCCGCCAAACCCCTTGCCAACCTTCTGCGCCTACCCGGCGTCTCCGGACACGCCGTCACCAACATTCAGATTGCTTTGAAAGCAGAAAACAACCCGCCGGACGGAACCGAAAACGGGGTTCGCGACAAAGTGCTGCCCGAGATTCATCTCGCCCGCGCCCTCTACCGTTGCGGAGACCACGAAGGCATCGCGGAGAAAATCCTGCGAGCTTACGCCAGCGACCTGCACGCCCATTACGCCCGTCACGCGCAGGCCATTCTCAAAGAGAAAACCAAACCATGAACATCCATTTTGCGATGAGAAAAACTTTGTGGGCGTCGCTCGCCAGTATCTTGATATCTTCAGGATTGTTGGCCGAAGACCCTCTCCGCTCCCAACTTGAACAGGTCAGCAGCCTGAAGGATTTCAAGCCGGCGGTTAACGATTTCCGCATCTATTACATCGGCGATAGCATCACCCGGCATGGCACTAACAGTGAGATACTTGCCAGGTTACAATGGGACCACGCGGCCGGTATGGCAGCAAGCTCCGAAGATAAGGATTATGCACACTTGGTAGCCAAAAGGATCGGCCAGATGCTGCCGGAGAAGAAGGTCAAACTCTTCTTCGGTCCCGGCGGCAATGCGGTGAGTGCAATGAAGGGGATCGAGACTGCGAAAACCTTTCAACCAGCCTTGGTGGTCGTGCAACTTGGCGAGCACGTCCCCAGCAAGTCATTTGGAGACAACTATGACGAAAGCCCTGGGAAGATTGCCTCCGATTACGGCGCCTTGCTGGACGCAGTCAAGGCCCTGCCTTCGTCGCCGATGATTATCTGCACCGGTTCATGGAATCCCATCCCAGGAGTTCGGAAGTATGCCGGGCGTTCAGCGCAGATTGATGAAATCCAGCACTCGGTTTGCCAGCAAAAAGGCGTCGCTTTCGTGTCCGTTGAGAAATATGCGCTGGATCCGCTATGCAGTGGAACCGGAAACAGCGGAGGCGTAAAATGTCACCCCAACGACGCCGGCCACGCGGGATACGCCAAGGAAATCTTCGCCGCCTTCGAGAAACTCACGAAAGAAGGAGCAGCAAAGGTCGGCGATGTGGTTTTTGAAAAGCCTTTTAATAAGGACGACATGACCTGGTCACCCCAGCAAGCAGACTGGGCAAAGTTCATTCCGGATGGACACGGTGGCTATTACGCGGAGATTACGGCCAATGGCCAGGGCGAAGCGGGTGCCATAGGCAACCGGGATGTTTTTGGAAACATTGATAAGTCCAAATCCTCAACCTTCCTGCTCAACGCCAACCTCTCTACGGCCTTCGAA
>JAXMIV010000331.1:0-3783 GCA_034377045.1 Prosthecobacter sp.
CTTTTCCTTCGAGAGGACGACCATGCCCTCATCATTTTCCAGGCGTTCCAGGAGAACTTCGACTTCGTCACCGACCTGGATATCCTCGTCTTCGAATTCGTTGGCGGGGATGGCGCCTTCGGATTTGTAACCGATGTCGACGAGGATGACCTGCGGTTTGATTTCAAGGATGCGACCTTTAACGATCGATCCTTCGTGGAGTTCGCGGAATGATCCTGCGATCATCTCCGCGAGAGTTTGTGCGCTCATGCTATGTATGGGTTGGGAGTGTTGGAGGGGGAAACCGCGCGTGACCTTCCACTCCGGAGGGGCACGGCGGGCTGATGTCCCGCGCAACCAAGGGCTGCCGGACAAAAGGGCCGGTAAAATGGGGGTGATTTCCCTGGGCGCAAGGGGAATTGTGAGACCGTTGCAATGACAAGCAGCGGGCTCAGGCGCGTCTTGTTATTCACTCCGTAGCGGCTTCTCCCATTCGCCCTGCGGCCCGCCGACAATGAAGAAGGCAGGGATATCAGCATTCATAGATAATTTTCCATAAATGCCGCTACATTATGGCTTTTTCTAAAGGAGGCAGGGCAGGGGGATGAACGGACGAGTAACTAGGGGAAAAAGCGCCAAGGACCTTGACCAATTTATGTAATTTTTCTATAAATTGACGCTCATGAACGCGAATTTTCTCCAAATTACAAAAATTGAATGTCTGGAGCCGCGTTTGGCACCCGCTGGCACCGTCCTGCTCACCACGTCCGGAGGAATCTTGAATGTGGTCGGAGATGCAGCCCCCAATGGCATTATTGTCACGGACTCTCCTCTGACCGGTAATTGGACCATCTCCGACGTCCCGCTTGGTACCACCACGTACATCCTCAATGGCGTCATCCAATTGGTGCCATTTTCCATTCCTGCTCAAAATGGCATCAAGATGGCCATGGGAGATGCCAACGACCAGATCGAAATTCAGCCATCAGCCGCCACCTCCGGAATGATGCTTTCCGGGGCGCTCACCCTGAGTGCCGGCGCGGGTGACGACACCGTCCTATTGGGGGATTCGGCGTCTCAGTTCCTGGGCATCAGCGGCGCCACCAGCATCGATTTGGGGGACGGCAATGATGAACTCACCCTCAATGCCTCCGTGTTGTTCGCTGGCACCTTTGAAGCCAAGGGCGGCCTGGGCAATGACTCCATTCTTTTGAGCAATGGCGGAACCGCGCAACACAGCTTTCTGAAAGGTTTTCGCACCGACTTGGGAGCGGGAGAGAACGATCTGACCATCAGCAGTGACGCTTTCAGTGTTACCGGCGGCACCCTCTCCATCGTTGGCGCCGGGCAGGCAGGATTATCGCAAACCATCAATATCTATCCGGATAATGGCTACGTCCAGACAGCGGCGGCGGTCTCAGTCCTGGCTGGCGACGTGACCATTAACATCGGCACCTTCAGTTCCGACGTCAGCCGATTCGGCGCCGGGCTGACGCTGACAACAGGAGCCGGCAACGACACCGTGAACTTCAGCGGCGCCACGACCGTGGCGGGAGCTGTCACTGTTGATATGAAGGACGGGACCAACGCCCTGACCTTGAATGCGAGCAGCGCCTCCTTGCGAGCGGCGGCCTTGACCGTGAAAGCCGGCCTTGGCAACGACACCGTGACCCTGGACTCCACCAGCTTGCTGACCGTCAATGGGGCATTCAATACCAATCTGGGAACCGGCACCAATGCCTTCAGCGCCGACGGCGCGGAGTTGAATGCCGGGTCGTTCCTCTACACGGCCGGGGTGACCGGAGATGACACCGTGAGTTTCACTGGGGCCGCATTGCGCGTGCTCGGCCATACGACCTTGAGTCTCGGCGCTGGAACCAATGCCACGATGATCGATGCCACCACGGCGGCCTACTTTGGCGGCAATCTCACCATCAACGGCTTGGCTGGCAACGATGACGTCACGGTGGGAACTCCCTCCGCCACGATTCTCGGCAGTTTCATCCTCAACATGGGCAATGGCGCCAACGATGTCCAGGACACGGGCGCGGCACTGGTGATCGGCGGCGCGCTCAACTACACGGGCGGCACGGGGGACGATCAATTTGAAAGCTCCGCCACCACCCTGACCATCCATGGCAATGTGGCCTTCAAGGGCGGCGGCAACATCGCTCCGGCGGGGGCTGACCTGTTGTACCTGCACCCGGTGAACGGGACGGTTGGTTCCATCAACTACACCGGCAGCGCCGGGTTTGATGACCTGGAATTGGGGAATACGGACAGCACGTCCACGGTGCGCCTCTCCGTGGTGGGCAGTGTGACCGCCGCACTGGGGGCAGGCAGCAGCAATGTCTCCCTTGTCGACACGACCATTCAAGGCGCCGTGAAGGTGTCGTCCACGAGCGCCACGGCCAATGCCGATCTGGTGACCGTGAACCAAAGTACCCTGAATGGCACGGTGACTCTTAACCTCGGTCTGGGAACCTCGACCTCGGCGATCAATGACAGCGTCTTCCGCGGCGCTTTCCTCGCCAATCTCGGCGCGGGCGCGGACACCATTCTGGTCGATAGCGCTGCCGGGACGTCGGCCTTGAGCATTTGGTATGGCACCGTGCAGATCAATGCCGGCGCCGGGGCGGACATCATCACCCTCGGTTCCAACCCCACTGTGGCCAACGCCGGAAATACCTTCTTCCGCAAAGTCACCGTGGATGGTGGCGCGGACACGGACACCTTCACTCAAGGCAACAACACCTTCGTCTACCCGCTCGTCACTACGAATATTTGATTTCGTATGCCAAGCCGGCGCTGGGAAGATTGTGCGCCGCCGTCCGTTTCAAAAGCATGAAACGCGCGTTACTCTTTCTCGCTACACTGACGCACTTCGCGGTTGGGGCGGAGCGGCCGAACTTTGTCGTCGTACTCAGCGACGATCTTGGCTACGGTGACCTGGCTTGCTATGGCAGCAAGGACACGAAGACACCGAATCTCGACAAATTTGCCGCGGAAGGGCTGAGATTCACGTCCTGTTATGCGGGCCATGCGAACTGTTCGCCTTCCCGCACCGCGCTGATGACGGGCCGCACACCGACGCGCGTGGGGGTGCGCGATTGGATTCCGGAAGACTCGCCCGTGCATGTGCGGGCGAGCGAGATCACCATCGCCAAGCTGCTCCAGCAGGCGGGCTACAACACCTGCCAGGTGGGCAAATGGCACCTGAATGGCGAGTTCAACAAACCGACCCAGCCCCAGCCGAGCGATCACGGCTTCGATTATTGGTTTGCCACGCAGAACAACGCTTACCCGAACCACCGCAACCCCGACAACTTCGTGCGCAACGGCCAGGCGCTCGGCAAACTGGAAGGTTATGCCGCTCACCTGGTCGCGGGTGAGGCCCTGCACTGGCTGAGCGAGGTGCGCGACAAAACGCGGCCGTTCTTTTTGTACGTCTGCTTTCATGAGCCGCACGAACCAATCGCTTCCGACAGCAAGTACACCGCGCTCTATCCCTCCGATGACCCCAGCTACTCCGCCCATCACGGCAACATCACGCAAATGGACGCTGAGTTCGGCAGGCTCATGAAAGGCCTGGATGAGCAGGGCCTGCGGGACACGACACTGGTGCTCTTCACCAGCGACAACGGCCCGGCCATCACTCAGCAGCACCCGCATGGTTCGGCCGGGCCGTTGCGGGACAAAAAGGGCTCCGTCTATGAAGGCGGCATCCGGGAACCGGGCATGCTCCGCTGGCCGGGACATACGAAGCCCGGCGCCACCAGCGATGAGCCCATCTGCGGCGTCGAT
>JAXMIV010000332.1:0-7001 GCA_034377045.1 Prosthecobacter sp.
CTCGAATGGATCCAGACCGCCTGAGCCCTCACCCTCTTCGGGTTCATCTTCTTTGTCCCCTTCAAGGATCTTGGCGACATCTTCATGGGCGGCAGTAAAATAGCCAACCCGGCCGCCGAACTGTGGCTCCCCAAAGACAAGCGCCCCGTACCGTAAGCATCACTCTCCGAGTGATGCGATCCATTCTGGCGCATTGCCCTTGCCCACAAAGGTCCTCAAAGCCCGGTTCCATCACACTCTGAGAGATGCCGGTCCAAGCCCGCGCATTCTTGTTTCACCCTCTGTCCCGCAGCGGGCCCCTCCCCCACTCCGCCGTTGCACACCCGCCACCTTGGAGTTTGTTGCTGACCCACTCCGATGACCGCCACCAGCCTGCTTCGTTACTGCCCTGACCTTTATCATTACCAGCGTCGCGAAACGCGCCTGGTGACTGTGGGCAATGTCGGCATTGGCGGCGGCAATCCCATTCGGGTGCAGTCCATGATCACCAGTGACACGCGTGATGCCGAGGCCTGCATCCGTCAGTCCCTGGAGCTCGCCGCCGCCGGTTGTGAAATCGTCCGCGTCACCGCCCAAACCCGGGTCATCGCTGAAAACCTGCAGCACATCCGCGACGGCATCCGCGCCGCCGGTTGTGATGTCCCCCTCGTTGCCGATATTCATTCCAAGCCCGATGCCGCCATGGAGGCGGTCAAATGGGTGGAGAAGGTGCGCGTCAATCCCGGCAACTACGCCGACAAGAAGAAGTTCGCCGTCAAAGAATACACCGACGAGCAATACGCCGAGGAAGTGGCCTTCATGGCCGCGCAATTCGTACCGCTGGTTCAGGAATGCATTCGGTTAGGCCGCGCCATGCGCATCGGCACCAATCACGGCAGCCTCAGCGACCGCATCATGAACCGCTACGGCGACACGCCGCTGGGCATGGTCGAAAGCGCCCTCGAATTCGCCCGCATCGCCCGCGGCGAAGGCTTCCATAATTTCGTCTTCTCGATGAAGGCCAGCAATCCCAAGGTCATGATCGAGGCCTACCGGTTGCTGGTCTCCCACCTCGATCACCAGGGCGCCGATTGGAACTACCCCATCCACCTTGGCGTCACCGAAGCCGGCGACGGCGAAGACGGCCGCATCAAGAGCGCCATCGGCATCGGCTCGCTTTTGGCGGATGGCATCGGCGATACCGTGCGCGTGTCCCTGACCGAGGACGCCGTTTACGAAATCCCCGTCGCTCAATCTTTGGTTAGGCCGTACAACGCCGGCCTGCCCGCGCAGCATGCCCGCATCACCGGCACGCCGCCGGTCAGCTATGACCCCTTCAATTACAACCGCCGCCACAGCAACCGCCTGGTGATCAACGGCATCGACATCGGCGATGGCGCCACCGTCGGCGTCTTCACCACCCGCGCGATTTGGGACGCGGTGGCTCATAAGATCGACAAGCTCGGCGACTACAAACCCGAGGTCGTCATCGAAGACAGCGGCGTCCTCGCCATCGATCCGCGTGATGACCGCGCCATCGCCGAACTCAACGCCGCGCGCGAGCCGAAGCTCGTCACCGTCGCGGATGGCCTGCCGCTTTCGGTCATCGCCGCTTTCCGCCTGCTTGCCGCGAAGGTGCAGCCTCGCCACCCCATCCTGCTCAAGGACATCCTCGAAACCGGCGGCAGCGATTTCGTGCAGAACCTGCTCACCGCCGCCACCAACATCGGCTCCCTGCTCTGTGATGGCATCGGCGATGCCGTGATCGTGAAGGGTGAGGAAGCGCCCGGCCAGTCGCTGCGCATCAGCTACAACATCCTTCAGGCCGCCGGCACCCGCATCTTCAAGACCGACTACGTCGCCTGTCCGAGCTGCGGCCGCACCCTCTTCAACCTGCAGCACACCACGCAAAAGATCCGCGCCGCCACCGGCCATCTCAAAGGCGTCCGCATCGCCGTCATGGGCTGCATCGTCAACGGCCCCGGCGAAATGGCCGATGCCGACTTCGGCTACGTCGGCGGCGCCCCCGGCAAGATCAATCTCTACGTCGGCAAGACCGCCGTCAAATTCAACATTCCCGAAGAAGAAGCCGTCGAGCGCCTCGTCGACCTGATCAAAGAACACGACCGCTGGGTGGACGTGCCGCTGCCGGTGGCTGCTTAGCTCATCATTTCGATGTTGAGTTGGTGCTCTACCGCCTGGGGTACCCATCTCGTCATCGGAATGACGAGCTACGCAAGGTGCAATGCCGTGACCCGCGCGCCACGCTTGAGATGCCGTTTGATTTCCTGCGCGCTCGCGCACTCCAACCACAAACTCACCGCCTCGCCCAGCATAGCCTGCGCTTCCTTGCGTGTGCTGCCCTGGCTGGCGATTCCCAATTCAGGGCAGGTGGCGACAAACCACTTCCCGTCCGGATCGATCACGGCCGACAAATTCGGCAGATCAATGAGGGTTCCATCTTTCTCAATCCAATGGGCTTTCATCGCTTTTGCATTCTAACCCATCTACCGGCACTTGCATCGGAATTTCTGTGCTTGCCCTTGTTCTTTGCAAGGGAACGTTCTTCAGCTACCCATAGAGGTCCACCCAGCTTCGAACCATGAAACATCCATTCCACTCTCTTTCTCTTATTGCCACAACGTTGGTCCTTCTCACTTCCGGCGGGCTGCACGCCGCCGACTCTCCGGACGCCTCCGGCTCGAAGGATCTGTTTGCCGCGGATCTCTCCAATGCGGTGGGGGCTGAGCATTGGAGCTTTGCGGATGGGGTGCTCGTCGCCAAGGATCATGACACGTTGTGGACGAAGGACTCGTACGACGACTTCGTGCTCGACCTCGAATTCAAGGTGGCCAAGGAGTCAAACAGCGGCATCTTCCTGCGCTCCGCCGACATCAAGAACGTCCTCTCCTGCATGGAGATCCAGGTTCATGACTCGGCCGACGGCACCAAATACGGAATGGTCGGCGCCATTTACGACGCCATGCCGCCCAGCAAGTCCATGTCGAAGCCGATCGGCGAGTGGAATCATTTCACCATCACCTGCCGCGGCAGCCAGATCTCCGTCGTTTTCAATGGCGAGGAAGTCATCCACGCGGACCTGAACAACTGGCCCGAAGCCAAGAAGAACCCTGACGGCACGCCGAACAAGTTCCCGGTCGCGCTCAAGGATTTTGCCCGCAAAGGACAAATCGGCCTCCAGGGTCTCCATGGCAAGGCGCAGGCCCCGGTTTGGTATCGGAATCTCAAGATCAAAGCCCTCGAATAGCCCGCGCTTCCGCACCGATCGCTCAGCGACGCAAAAGAACTGATCGCATCGGTGCGGTGCTTGCTATGCTGATGCTTCCTCCAGCATGACGGCAGCCTTGTCCACCCTCCCTGACTTCCCCCCGCCCCTCGGCGCGGCGCCCCGGGATGGGGGTGTGCATTTCTCGGTCTTTTCCCGCCACGCCACGGCGGTCGAGCTCTGCCTCTACGATCCCAAGGATGCGCGGCGAGAAACCGCCCGGGTGCCGATGACCCAGGGGGAATGTGACCTTTGGCATGCCTTCATTCCCGGCGCCAGGGCGGGCCTTCTCTACGGCTACCGCGCCAGCGGGCCCTGGGCGCCGAAGAACGCCCATCGCTACAACCCGAACAAGCTGCTGCTGGACCCCTATGCCCGGGCAATCGCGGGCAAACCGAGTGAGACCAAGAGCATGCTCGGCCCCGACGGGCCGCTGGTCGCTCCCGGCACTATCGATGATGGGGCGGAGATGCTGAAGTCGGTGGTGATTGATGAGGCCTTCGATTGGAAGGGAGACAGCCTGCCACGCATCCCCTGGCGTGACACGGTGTTTTACGAACTGCACGTCAAAGGTTTCACGCTCCTGCACCCCGACGTGCCGAAGCCGCTGCGCGGCACCTATGCGGGGCTCGCCCATCCCGCGGTCATTGGTTACCTGCGTGATCTCGGTGTCACCAGCCTGCAACTGCTGCCGGTGCATCAGCATTTGGACGACCGCTTCCTGATCGACAAGAGCCTAACCAACTTTTGGGGTTAAAACACAATCAGCTTCTTCGCGCCGCACAACGACTATGCGGCGGCGCGCGACCCTGGAGAGCAGGTCCGTGAATTCAAGACCCTGGTCAAAACGCTGCATGCGGCGGGTTTGGAAGTCATTCTGGATGTCGTTTACAATCACACCGCCGAAGGGAGCGAACGCGGCCCCACGCTGCTGTTCCGCGGGCTGGACGACCGCCTCTACTACCGCCACGCTTTCTCTGAAAGCGAGGCCAGCTACCTCAATGTCACCGGCACTGGCAATGCGGTGGACTCCTCCACCACGCCCGCTCTCAGGCTGATCATGGACAGCCTCCGCTACTGGGTGACGGAGATGCATGTGGATGGCTTCCGCTTTGACCTGGCGGTGACCGTGGCGCGCGACCATCAGGATCGTTTCTGCGTGATGAGTCAGTTTCTCGCAGCCATCTCCCAGGATCCGGTGTTGGCGCAAGTCAAGCTGATCGCGGAGCCTTGGGATACGCAGTGCATGGACAGCTACCAAATCGGCGGATTTCCAGAGCCCTGGCGTGAGCTGAACGGCAAGTATCGCGATACGGTGCGGCGCTTTTGGGCAGGCGATGAGGGCACGACCGCGGAGTTTGCCAAGCGCATCTGCGGCAGCCAGGACATCTACGGCTGGATCCGCCGCCCGGCGCTGAGCAGCATCAACTTCCTGACCTCGCATGACGGCTTCACCCTGACGGATCTCGTCAGCTACGCCAGCAAGCACAACGAAGCCAACGGCGAGGACAACCGCGACGGCGACAATCAAAATCATTCGGTGAGCTGCGGTGTCGAGGGGCCGACCGCGGACCCGCGCGTGCTCTCCCTGCGCGCCCGTCTGCGACGCAGCCTCATGGCCACAATGATGACTTCAGTGGGCGTGCCCTTCATCACCGCCGGTGACGAACGCGGACGCACCCAACGCGGCAACAACAACGCCTACTGCCAGGACAATGAGATCAGCTGGCTGAACTGGAATGCCACGGCCAACGACTCGGAGATGCGTGAATTTACCCGCCGCCTGGCCCGCCTGCGCCGGATCACGCCCGCGCTGCGGCGCACGCGCTTCTTTGAGGGCCGGCCAAATTCGGACAGCGGCCTCCAAGATGTAACCTGGCTGGCTGGGGACGGCGCCCTGCTGTGCCATGAGGAATGGCACAACCCCAGACGCAGCGCCTTTGGCGCGCTGCTGGATGGCGCGCCCGAGGTGCATCCGGGGGATGAAACACGGCCGCTGCTGCTGCTCTACAACCGCGGTGATCTGCCGCAGCCATTTGTCCTGCCGAAGGGCAAAGGAGTCCGCTGGATGCTGCACTTCGACACCAGTCTTTCGCCTTCCTTTGTTGAGGTTGACCGGCATCTCTGCGAAGGTGGGACTGCTTATTCCTTGCGGGGCCGCTCCGTCGCCTTCTTTATCCTGCGGGAGGGCACCTGCCTGCCGCCGCTTTGCACGACTCCTGAAGAGGCAACCACCCGCTGAGAACTCCCCGCATCCATGCTCCCCATGCGCAAAACGAAAATCCTTTGCACGCTTGGTCCGGCGACTGAAAGCGCGGAGATCATTGACTCCCTCATTGAGAAAGGCGCGGACATCTTCCGGCTCAACATGAGCCACGCCTCGCATGAGTGGGTGCGTGCCGTTTATGACCGCATTCGCGAAGCGGCCACGAAAGGGTCCAAGGAAATCGCGGTGCTCATGGACCTGACCGGGCCAAGCATCCGAACGGGGGATCTCGAACAGCCCTGGCAATTGCTGGTGGGGGATGTGGTGGAACTGCGCTGCAAACCGGATGTGCCTGCCAGCACCCCTTATTCAGTGATGGTCAACTACCCCGAGTTGGGCAAGGATCTTCGTCCCGGTGACACCATCATGGTGGACGGCGGCATGATTCAGATTCGCGCGACGGAAGTCTCCGACAAGCGCGTGCTGGGCATCGTTCTCACCAAAGGCGAAATGAAATCCCGCAGGCACATCAATCTGCCCGGTGTGCCGGTGCGCCTGCCGCCGCTGACCAAGAAGGATTACGCGGATCTCGATCTGGGCGTCGATTTGGGTGTGGATTTCTTCGCCCTCAGCTTCGCCCGCGAGCCGGCGCACATCCAGCATTTGCAATTGTTGTTAGACCAAAAGAACAGCCCGGCTCGCGTCATTGCCAAGATCGAAAATCAGCAGGCGCTCCACAACCTCGACACTCTGGTGGAGGCCAGCGCCGGCATCATGGTCGCTCGTGGCGATCTCGGCAGCGAGTGCCCCATCGAGGATTTGCCCCTCATCCAGCGCCAGATCGTGGAGCGCTGTTCCTACCACGGCCGCAAGGTGATCGTTGCCACCCAGATGCTGGAGAGCATGATCGAAAATCCGGTGCCGACCCGCGCCGAGGTGACGGACATCTTCAATGCCGTGATCGAGCAGGTGGATTGTGTGATGCTGAGTGGCGAGACCAGCGTCGGCCGCTATCCGGCCAAGTGCGTCGAGGTGCTGGACACTGTGATGCGCCGCATTGAGAGCAAGTACCCATCCGGACGGTTTGCCAGCGATGCGCCGTTGAAGACGAACAAGCACAAGACGGTGAAGGCCGCCATCCTGCTGGCCAACTCGATCGAGGGCTCCAAGCTTCTCGTGTTTACCATGCGCGGCGTCATGGCGCATCTCCTGGCCCATCAGCGGCCGGAGTTCGCCCCGATCTTCGCCTTCACGCCGAACCTCCATGTCAGCCGCACCCTGGTCACCGCCCGTGGTGTGCAGCCCTTTGTGATGGAGTTCGTTGAAGACAGTCCTGAAATGAACATCGGCCGCGCCGTCGATTTTCTGCGCAAGGAAGGGCTCATCAAGCAGGGAGATGCCCTCGTCATTCTCAGTGATGCCCTCCACGAAGGGCTGAATGTGGACGCCATTCTGCTCAGGGAAGCTTAGACCGGGTCCGCGCATGGGATTGATTGGACGAGCAAAAACATTAGGGGCAGGAAAATTAGG
>JAXMIV010000333.1:0-6091 GCA_034377045.1 Prosthecobacter sp.
TCCGGCGCGCGGCACAGCACGCGGACATACAAGTCGTCAATTCTTTTGGCGTCGTCGGGAGGTCCAACGGCGAACTGTTTGCCCATCGCCTGGGCTGCCTCGGTGACGATGATGTCATTGAGTGAGGTCAGGGCCTGCAAGGGTGTGTTGGAGGTTTCGCGTTTCGCCAGGCACGCTTCTCCGGTGGGGCCGTCAAAGGTCGTGAACATGGCAAAGGGGGCGGTGCGTTTACTGAAGGTATACAGGCTGCGGCGGTAGCGATTCGCGCCAATGCTTGGCGTCCACTTAAATTTGCCGTAGGCGACCTCGGTGACGCTGTCGGGCTGGGGGGGATAGACGCTGGCGCCACCCATTTGCGGAGACAACAGTCCGGAGCTGCGCAACACGCTGTCGCGCACCAGCTCCGCATCCAGACGCACGCGGGGAGAGTGGGAAAGATAGATGTTCTCAGGATCACGGGCCGTCGCATCCGCAGGCACCGTGCTGCTTTGCTGATAAGTGGCGCTCATGACAATGAGCTTGTGCAGTTTCTTCAGCGACCATCCTTGCCTAACAAAATTCGATGCCAAAAAATCGAGCAACTCCGGGTGCGAAGGCGGGGCGCCCTGATAGCCGAAGTCTTCGAGGGTCTTCGTCAATCCGCGGCCAAAGAAGGCGGCCCATTGGCGATTGGCAATCACGCGAGGGGTGAGAGGATTTTCGGGAGAGACCAGCCAACGGGCAAAGCCGAGGCGATTCCTGGGCGCGTCTTTCGGGAATGGATGCAGTATCGCCAGCGTCACCGGTTGCACCGCTTCCTTCGGCTGTGTGTATTCGCCGCGATGGTGACGATACGTGAGGCGCGGATTGACGGCGGGCCGCTCTCGCATCACCAGCGTGGTCGTAGTCTCCGTCGGCTTGCGCAGGTCTTTGATCGCCTGGCTTTCCTTGGCGAACTTTTTCGATGTCAGCAGGTAGTGGGTGAACAATTGATCCCGCTGGAATGGCGATAATTTGGCTTCGGGCAGGACGAGCAGTTCAGCGAGACTTGCATCCATGTCGCGCGCGGAAATGCCTTTGGCAACGCTTGTCGTGGAGATGCGAAAATGGCCGAGCGGGCAGGCGTAGTGGCGGCCAAACAGCATGGTGATGGTGAGCGTCTTCGCGGTCACCGGTTTTGCAAAGACGAAGACGGCTTCATGTCGTTCGCCGTAGCGGCCGGCACAACTCCAGCCGGTCTGCGGATCACCATCGGTCGCGGCTTTGGCGCTGACGGGACTCTTGCCAAAGTTGTTCTTGGAATAACTCTCGGAAGCATTGGCGATCTTCACCGGTTGGCCATCCGCGAAGACCTGAAACTCGCCCATGAAGAAGTCACCTTTGGGGCCTTCGTAATAGCACATGCCGGGTCCGTGCGCCGGCAGGCTCTCGTGGGGCAGGGCCTCCAGTCGCAGCGCCGTGATCCCTTGGCCGGACAAGGGAAAGGTTAGGTCATAACGGTCGCTCTTGGTGATATCTCCGGAACCGAGCAGGCTGCCGTCGTCCTGCACGGTCAGCAGCGGCAGATTGGTCTTCACCGTGGCGGGGCGCAGGGGCATCCAGGTCACGGCCTTGGTGCGTTGCTCGGCCAGCCATGATTGAAAGGCGGCCTTCTCCGGTACGCGCTGCTTGGCGGTCAGGTCGGTTGTTAAGGCCGCAGCGCGTTTGAGATTGGCCTGACGCGCGGCTTCTTTATCAGCGTTAGGCAGATCAAAGTCGGGCTCATCCGTATTGTTCAGGAAGGCCATCATGCCGTAGTACTCCGTGTGCGTGATCGGATCGAACTTGTGGGTGTGGCATTGCGCGCAACCGGTGGTTAGGCCAAGCCAGGTCGCGCCGGTGGTGGCGACGCGGTCCGTCATGGCATGATAGCGGAATTCCAGGGGATCAATGCCGCCCTCTTCGTTAAGCATCGTGTTGCGGTGAAAACCTGTTGCCACGATCTGCTGGGGTGTGGCATTCGGCAACATGTCGCCGGCCAGTTGTTCGATGGTGAATTGATCGAAAGGCATGTCCGCATTCAGCGCCGCGATCACCCAATCCCGATAGGGCCAGATGCTGCGTTCACGATCCTTCTCATAGCCATTGGTATCCGCGTAACGCGCCAGATCCAGCCAGCGCCGCGCCCAGCGTTCGCCGTAGTGCGGTGATTTCAGCAATTGATCCACATAAGCCTCATAGGCCTGCGGTGATGGATTCTGCACAAAGGCCGCGAGCTCGGCCGGTGTGGGCAGCAAGCCCGTCAGATCCAGCGCCACGCGCCTTGCCAATGCGTGGGCGTCAGCTGGGGGCGATTGCTTCAAACCCTCCTTATCGAGTCTGGCGGCAATGAAGGCGTCGATCGGATTGAAGATGCGTGCCGCTGTGTCCTTGATCGCTGGCACCTGCGGACGCTCGGGTTTGGTAAAGGCCCAGTGCTTCGTGTAAACCGCGCCTTCCGCAATCCAGCGTTTGAGGACTTCCTTCTGCGCCTCGGTGATGGGTTTCTTCGCCGAAAGCGGTGGCATCACGTCATCCTCATTGTCGGTGAAGATGCGTTTCACCAGCTCGCTGGTGTCCGGTTTGCCGGGGACGATCACGGTGGGCACGGCGGACTCGCGTTTGTCCAGGCGCAGGTCCGCCTCCCGGGCCTCTTCATCAGGCCCGTGGCATTGAAAGCAGTGGTTCGACAGAATCGGGCGAACATCGCGCTGAAAGTCGAGCGCACCAGGCGCGGCCACGGCGTGGCCCAGCCCTAGGCAAATCGGCAGAACTAAGAGTGGGCGGAACATGGGATTCAGAAAAGGAACGTAAGGTAACGTCAGGCGGACGACGTTCTTTAGCCGCACCTGCATGATGATCTTATCCCATTTTCCCCGATGGCTCTGTTTTTGTTGCCCGGTTGGCTGCCGCGGATGAAAGCCGATCATCACGGCCTTCCGCACTGGTCAGGACAAATAACCAATGAAGGCGGCCTGCGTGCCCATCGTTGATTGAGCCACCTTTCATGAAGCAAATCTCCTTTTTCTTGGCCTGCCTCGCGTTTACCGGCGCCGCCGCTTTCGCTGGTGTGCCCGTGTTTGAAACGACCTGCATCTTTGCGGCGACTCCGAATAACAAACCAAATTACCGCATTCCCTCGATCATCCAGACTCCGAATGGCGACATTCTCATCATCGCCGAGAAGCGCAACGATGGTCCGGGCGATGTTGGCAACCACGACATCGTGATGAAGCGCAGCAGCGACAAAGGCAAAACCTGGAGCGCGGAGCAAACGATCCTCGATGACGAGAAGCGCGTCTGCACCGATTTGACCGTGGGGATCGACCGCAGCAAGGGCAAGCTCTGGATCATCTTCCTGCGCGACAAAAAGCAGTATCACCACATGACCAGCACCGACAACGGCCAGACCTGGCAGGGGCCGGTCTCCATTCATGCGCAGGTGACGAAGCCTGAGTGGGACAAACTGAAGGGCAAGGACAGTGGCGAAGAGGAAAGCGCGAATCCCAAAGGCCGCATGGCCCTCTGGGAGAAAGACTGGGATCAGCGTTACGGCTGCGGTCCTGGCAACGGCATCGTGCAGCTCACTAGCGGCCCGAAAGCTGGTCGCCTCATTGTCGGGGCTCGTCATCGCGAAGATACGGGCAAGGGGCGTCTGCGCAGCTTTGCCCATTCCTTTTACAGCGATGATCACGGGTCTAGCTGGAAGCTTGGCGCCACCATCGGCATGCATACCAGCGAGTGCCAGCTTGTCCTCCTGGCGGATGGCCGGGTCATGGTGATCTCGCGCAATGAGAACTCCGCCGACTCTCCGGACAACCTCCGCCACCTGGTCGCCGTCAGCGGGGATGGCGGCGAGACTTGGGGGCCGGTGCGGCGCGCCGAGGAACTGATCACCCCGCGCTGCCACGGCAGTGTCGAACGCCTGACGCTCGCATCCACGCATGACAAGAACCGCCTGCTTTTTTCCAGCCCCGCCTCGCCTCATCGCCAGGAGGAGCATCCCTACGGCCGCTACAACCTCTCCGTCCGCCTCAGTTATGATGAAGGTGAAACCTGGACCGCCGGCCGCACTATTTGGCCGCATCCCGGTTCCTACTCCGACATGGTGGTTCTCGATGACCTGACTGTCGCCTACATCTACGAACGCGCCGACAAAGGCAGCACCCACTACTGGGATGAGTTGCATTTCGCGCGATTCAACCTTGAATGGCTCACCTTTGGTCGCGATCAAATCCCAGCGAAAAAGGTCCAGTAATTACGTTGCCAGCCTATGAAGTCCCTGCTGTTCTCACTCACCCTATCTTTTTCGTTTGCCGCTGCCGAGCCTGCGAAGATCATCACCAACCTGGGGCCGGAGTATGCGGAAACGGCGCGGGTCTGGCAGGGCATCCCCGGCATTGAACGCACGGCGAAGGGCAGGCTTTGGGCCACGTGGTACAGCGGCGATGTGGGCGAAGGCGCGATCGGCAACTACGCGATGGTTGCGACGAGCGGCGGCGACGATCAGAAGTGGTCCAAGCCCGTGGCCGCCATTCAGGGCCAGCCAGGCACAGCGATCGGTGATCCGTTGCCGTGGATTGATCCGAAAGGGCGGCTTTGGGTGTTTTATCATCAGTCCGGAAAGGAAATGGGCGGCACCTATGCGATCCGTGCGGACAACCCCGAAAGCGCGGAGCCGCAGTGGTCCGCTCCCAGGCTCATCGCGGCAGGCGGCATCCTGTTCGGCAAGCCCATCAGCCGCTCCAGCGGCGGCTGGCTGGCGCCCTTCTTCGCCCATGGCAACTCCCCGTGGAAGGAGCGGATCGCGGGCAAGGAAACGGGAGTCATCCTGTCCACGGATGAAGGGGAATCGTGGAATTGGTTAGGCGGCACCAGCGTCCCCGAGAAGTTGCGCAATTTCAGCGAGGCCACGATCGCGGAGCGCAAAGATAAATCACTGTGGATGGTGATGCGCACGCATGAGGGCCTATATGAAAGCAGTTCCCAGGACCAGGGCAAGACATGGTCCACGGCAGTCAGCATGCCCACCTTCCCCGGTGGCTCGACCCGCGCCTGCATGCGCCGCCTTCAATCCGGCAGCTTCGTCCTTATCTACCATGACGTACAGAGGCTGCCGGCGGGCGGTTACCCACGCGCCCGCCTAACCGCATGGCTGTCCAAAGACGAGGGCCGCACCTGGCCGCACAAGTTGTTGGTGGACGAACGCAACCGCCTCTCGTATCCCGATGCCACCCAGGCGCCCGATGGCAAAATCTACATCGCCTACGATCACGGGCGGTATGAGCCGGGGGAGAAGGAGGTGCTGCTCGGCATCGTCCGTGAAGAGGACATTGTGGAAGGCAAGATGATCTCGCCAAATGCGAAGACGCGGATCGTGATCAACAAGGTTTTCGGTTACGGCAATCATTCCGATCTGCGAACAGAAGCGAAGACGGCCGAGACCTTGCCGCAGAAGGAGAGACTGCATCTCTACCTGCTCATCGGCCAGTCGAACATGGCGGGGCGGGGAGTGCTGGATACGGAAGAGCGCCTCTCGCGGTTGCGGGTGCTGAAGTTCTCTCCGCGCAATGCGTGGACTGTGGGGGTGGAGCCGCTGCATCAGGACAAGCCCGCCGCGGTGGGCGCGGGCATCGGCATGAGCTTTGCGCGAGAAATGGCGGAAGCTGACCCGGCGGCGACGATTGGCCTCGTCCCTTGCGCAGTCGGCGGCACACCGCTGGAACGTTGGGTCAAGGGCGGTGACCTTTATGCGCAGGCCCTGGGGCGCGCGCGGCTGGCAATGAAGGATGGCACGCTGAAGGGCATCCTCTGGCACCAGGGGGAAGGGGATTCCGCCGATGAAACGAAGGCGACAACTTATGGTGTGCGGCTCGCCAAGATGGTCGCGGATCTGCGCGCTGACCTCGGCGCCGGTGAGGTCCCTTTCGTGGCAGGCAAGCTGGGCGAGTTTCTCAAGAAGGAAGGCAAAGACGGCAAGCCATCCTATTGGCCGGTGGTCAATGAACAGCTCGCGGCCCTGCCTAACCAAATTTCGAACACGGCGGTCGCCGACTCCACCGGCCTGAAGCATAAGGGCGATGACGTGCACTTT
>JAXMIV010000334.1:0-3893 GCA_034377045.1 Prosthecobacter sp.
GGTTCATTTATGCAGGTTCCCCAGTGCGTTTACGCTGGCTTCCTGGAGCCCATCCGGTGAGCGATGCATAGCACGATGTCCGCATCATCGGGCACCACCGCAAAGAAGACGCCAGGCTGACGGGAAGCGACCCGGTGCGCTTCGATTTCGGCTGAAAGCGGACAAAGATTTTCCATGACGATAGTTTCGACGGAACCAGTGGGAGATAAGCGGGCGATGCGCATGCCAACCCATCGCGGCACGACAATAAAGCGTCCGTATGCCGACGAAGCTCTTACAATCATTTACCGCCGCAAGCAGGGCCTACGGCCGCACAATCGGTTTGGCGGGACTGGCCGGGTTGGTCGAAATGGCGGGACCGTCCGTGAGGCCGATGACGCCCTCTGGGATGGAAATGACCTTGCCGTCGAAGGTCAACATCTGGCCTTTTTTAGTTTCGATGTCCACCTGCATGGCTTTGCCGTTGTGAACGATATAGACATTGCCATTTTGCATCACGACCCCCTTTTCCAGCACTGCTGTCCGATTGGGATCCGCGGTTGTGTTGGCTCCCGCGACGGCTCGTGCCCCGCCAGTGGCGCCGAGGCCGGAAACGTTGTCCGGAATGGGAACGAGTCTGCCGTCATCCGCCAGCATCTGTCCCGCTGGCAAAACGCCACTATCAAGCCGGCTGGCTGCCTGATTGCGAATGAGGTAATAGGTTCCGTTGACAAGCGCCACACCGTCGTGTGAACGATTGTCGGACGGATCGCGAACATCCGGATCGGGTGCTGCCGGAGTTGCCGGGCTCAGGGGCGCCTGGCTGCTGCCGGATTGGCCTGGATCAGCATGGGCATTGAATCCAAGGGTTAACGCCGCGGCGACTGTGCAAGCGAGGAAAGAATAGGTCTTCATATCAAAACTATCGAAGTTGGTCGGGCAACTGCGCTCAGGTGTCTGCCTGATGGCAGGGTCAGGGAAAACCGGAGAAAGCATGCCAATCTTCATTGAAAGCAAAGTTGGATAGGCCGCCTCCATCTTGCAGGATGCAAGGGTTGCTGGGTATTACGGACTATTTAAATGGATGTTGAGCGCATCCCATGCGGTGGCTGTCCAAATTGGCATGACCAACAACGCGGGAGGTTTCCATGGAAAAACTTGTTGTCCCCCCTGAATTAATGCGCTGGGCGCGAAAACGTGCCGGGCTGACGGTGGAAGTGTTGGCGATGCGCTGGCGGAAGTATCCGCAATGGGAGAGTGGCGAGGCCTCGCCGACGCCGCGGCAACTGGAGGCGTTGGCGCAGCGCACGCATACGCCGTTGGGATTCTTTTTCATTCCCTGGGCGCCGTCGGATGAACTCGAGATCGCGGACTTTCGCACGCCGGAAGGAAAGCGGCCGGTGACACCGAGCATGGGTTTGCTTGAAACCGTGCATCTTTGCCGGTTGCGGCAGCAGTGGTATCATGAGCAGGCCCTGCTGAAGCGCAGCAAGCCGCTGAAATTTGTCGGGTGCATGCAGCCCACAGATGCGGTGGTCAATGTGGCGGAATCGATTCGTACAACGGTGAAACTGCAACCGCAGGGGTGCGCGGACGCGGAAGATGCGGAGCTGGCGCTGGAGACGATGATCGGCCATGTGGAGGCGGCGGGCATCATGGTCATGCGTGGCGGAGGTGCAGCGGTTGTGGCGGCTCCAGGCATTGAAGATCCGGAATTTCGCGGCATGGCGTTGAGCGATGCGCATGCGCCGCTCATCTATCTGGATGCCAGGGACGCGGCAGCGGCGCAGATCTTCACGCTGGCGCACGAATTGGCGCACTTGTGGTTAGGCATTTCAGGGATCTCCAATCCCCACGATACCCTGGTGGCGGATGGCCGGGTGATTGAGGCCTTTTGCAATCGGGTGGCGGCCGAGGCCCTGGTGCCTCTTAGCGCCTTTCGGGACGCCTGGGACATGAATGAAACGCTGGAGCGCGAATGCGCCCGGCTGGCCGAGGTCTTCTGCGTCAGCACACCGATCATTTTGCGCCGCGCCTATGATGCCGGTTTTTTGGAAGGCGATACATTTCACGCGGTCTACCAAAAAGCAGCGGAAAGTGTGAACCGTGCTGAGATCATCCGAGGCGTATCCGGCAAACCCTTGACACCTTTGCAGCGAGTTGGCCGGCGTTTCGGAGAGGCGGTGGCGGCAGAAGTGCAGGCCCACAAGGTGGATGAGCATGAAGCGATGGCCCTGCTGAGCGCCTGCACGCCGGAGGAGGTTTGGACCGTCGGTGGCAGCCACGATGAGTGGGTGGATGCGGATCTGGGTGATGAAGTTCCAGCTTACGCCCACCTGGTGGGAAGGTGAGGGAAGAAGGCGATGGACGAGCTTTAACGTCCGCTGCTGTAGGTCGTGGCGCCGGCCGCTGTGCCCGGACCGCTCATGGCGCCACTGCCTGAGCCACCGGAGTTGGGGCCGCCGCCGATGGCGCCCGGGCCACTGGCACTGTTGGGTCCGCCCACCGGCCCCGTGCCATCGATGGACTCCGTTTTGAGCATGGTCTTCGGATTATCCCGAGGCGAAGATTCGCAGGAAACCAGCACCGCACCGAATGCGAGAATCAGAAGGGATCGAAGGGGTGAGAGTCTCATAGATATAGGGCTGTGGGTCGACTAAAGTTCGCGGTGGAGCCGGGTTTCGGACGTGTGATTCTGGCCACAACCAGCGCTCTGGGCTTGCGGTGACTAAGAAAACCCAAGAGACTCCGGGTCTAATCCGTTCCTGAAACCTATGCGATTTGTTCTCCCGTTCCTTGCCCTGCTGATGACTCTGGCTTTGACGGCCGCGCCGACGCCCAATCCGGTGAAGCCGGGGAAACCGACGCCGGAGCCTGCGCCACTGCCGAAGGGGCCCATGCCCAAGCCGGAACCGCCGCCTGACCCCAATCCGCGGCCGCAACCCAAACCAGAGCCGAAACCGGAGCCCAAACCTGATGAGCCGAAGCCGCCACTGCCGAATCCAAAGCCGGTGGCGCCCGTGACGGAGACGAAGCCGGCAACTGCCGCGACCGCCGACCCCAAGAAGAAGAAGACGGTGGCGGAAGTGGTGAAGGAGATGAAGAAGCTCAGCGGCCTCTTTGAGTTTTATTACGATCCCGAAAAGGGCGCGCACCATCTGTATGTGAAGAAGGATCAATTGGGCCCGGAGTTCATCTACTTCACCCAAACGACAGATGGCGTGGTGCAAGCTGGGCACAACCGCGGGCAGTATGGCAATGAAGTGGTGTTTCGCATCGCGGAGACGTTTGACCGCATCGAATTCATTCAGGAGAGCACGTCGTTCTACTTCAATCCGGAGAGCGCGCTGGCGCGGTCCAAGCAGGCCAACATTTCGCACGCGGTGCTGGCGAGTGAACCCATTGTAGCGCGGGATGCCGGCGGTTTCCTGATCGCGGCGGGCAATCTATTTCAAAAGGAGTCCCTGCTGATGGTGAAGGCGCCGACGACAGACAATAACAAGGCGGTGCTGGGCAAGCTGTCGGACACGAAGTCGAAGATCACCCGGGTGCAGAACTACCCTGACAACACTTTGGTCAACGTGGAGTATGTCTATGAGAACTCGACGCCGATGTGGAACAGGGACGCCAAGGAAAAGGCGGATGAAATTGCGGACCCGCGCTACATCAGCATTCGCGTGCAGCACAATCTGATCCGCATGCCGGAGAACGATTACCGGCCGCGCTACGATGACCCACGCATCGGCTACTTCAGTACTCAGGTGACGGACATGACCTCCACCTCGGTGACGCCTTTTCGCGATGTGATCCACCGTTGGAATCTGGTGAAGCAAAAGCCCGGCACGGCCCTCAGCGAGCCAGTGCAGCCGATTGTCTTTTGGATCGAGAACACCACGCCGGTGGAGTTTCGCGAC